>CABUGR010000001.1 GCA_902491135.1 uncultured Collinsella sp.
AGCCGCTATGTGGACCAATGGAATTCTCTACATCATTGCGCTTGGCTTGATTTGCGGCGTGGCTTTTTACGTTGGAAATGATGCTGTTCAGGCACTGATTGACGCCATTCCTGATTGGCTTACGAATGGGCTTACGATCGCAACGGGTATTCTGCCTGCGCTTGGATTTGCGCAGCTTATGTCAATCCTGTCCACCAAGGAGCTGAGCTTCCTATTCTTTGGAGGCTTCTTGCTGAGTGCCTATCTAAACATTCCGACGATCGGTATCGTGGCGTTTTCGCTGATCCTGATTGGGATTCTCAATATGGCTCACATTTTTATGCCTGCCAGTGCGGCGGTCGCTAAGGAGGTTGACGATGACAACGAATTCTAATGATGTTCTTGAGCTCTCGCCGGAGTCAAATAAATCGACCGATAAGAGAATAACCAAGAAAGACTTAAAGGCGTTATTTTGGCGTAGCTTTCCACTCAACATCATGTGGAGCTTTGACCGACAAATGAACGTTGGTTTCTGCTACGACATGATTCCGGTAATCAAGCGGTTATACGATAAGCCTGAAGACCGGATCGAGGCATATAAGCGTCATCTTGAGTTCTACAATATTCAAGTTACGTTTAATCCTCTGGTCGCCGGCATTGTGGCCTCCATGGAGGAGGAGAACGCCAACAATCAGGACTTTGACACCGCCTCAATTAACGCCATGAAAGCATCGCTTATGGCTCCGCTTTCCGGTATTGGAGATTCACTGATTGCCAGTACGCTTCGCATGATTGCGACGGGCGTTGTGACAGGACTTTGCCTTTCGGGCAGTCTGCTCGGCCCAATCCTGTTCCTGCTTCTTTATAATGTCCCAACGATCCTGATCCGCTGGTTTGGGCTTCAGTATGGTTATTCGCTTGGCAGTGGCATGATTTCGAAGCTGAACGATTCTGATGTAATGCACAAAGTTACGTCCGGCCTGGCGATTGTGGGACTAATGGTAGTTGGTGGAATGGTGGCGACCACCGTTGCAGTTACCACTCCGCTCGCTCTTAACTTCGGCGACACCGCGTTTAAGTTGCAGGAAACGCTCGATGGGATATTCCCGGCTCTTTTGCCGCTCTGCGCGTTCGGGATCATGTGTCTTTGCAATAAGAAACAGGTCAAAATTATTTGGCAGATTGTGGGCATTCTCGCTGCGGGTATTGTGCTCGGCGTCCTGGGGATTTTGGGCTAGAGAAGGCGTCCATCTTTTGAGATGCTGAACTCGAAGGACGATGCGTCTGCTCGCCAAACGGTTTTTGAATAGTGGAGCGGCATTTCATCGCAGGCATATGTGACGTGCTCGACAACGCTCACGGGGGCTCCAACGATATAACCGAGAAGGTTTGCTTCTTGGAGCCCCGCTATTCCTGCGGTGATTTTGAGCTTCTCAATACCGGTTGCGATGCTGTAATGGTTGGCGATCAGGTCGAAAAGACTGGCATTGTCTGTGAGAAGCTCCAGTAGTCCGGGCAGAGTGCCCTGCGTTGCATAAACGGTGTCGATGGCGCAGGGGGCATTTTCGATATAAACCAAGCGCGCAACTCGTTGCACTACGGTTCCGTTGTCAATTTTGAGCTCCCGTGCAATGTGGGCATCAGCCTTGATCAAGCCTGTTTCCAGGATGGACTTGGTTGTTTTATCGCCGTATTGGGGGTCGGAGCTCAAATTGAAAATGGTGCTTGTTCCTCGTTTCAGGGTGAGCTTCGATGGGTTTACGAATGTTCCCTTGCCTCGCAGGCGGTAGAGCAAGTTTTGGTCAATGAGATTCTGTACGGCGCGTCTTACGGTGATCCTGCTTACTTTGTATTGCTTGCAAAGCTCGGTTTCGGTGGGAATCTGACTGCCGCCGGGGAGTTCGCCAGAAACTATTTTCTTGAGGATATCGTTTTCAACGGTCTGATAGAGAAGCTCTGGCTGAGTGAGCTCGTCTTTTGCTGCAGGCATGGTGGACCCCTTGGTCTTCAGTTTCTTTAGTACATAGATATACGACAACTGAGGACATCATAAGCCGTTATCTCAAAAGTTATGGAAATATCGATTTGGCGTTATCGCCGAGAGGGGATTTAAGATGGGCAGACAATACGACGAGGCGTTGATTGGCGCCATCTCCGGTCGCTCGTTTATAACCGAGAAGAGGGGGCTCGAGGTTCAAATTCGTCCGGTTCCTGATGATGAAAGAGAGCATGTGCTTGACCCACGAATTCTCGAGGTATCTCGCAAGAAGATGCGGAATGTTAGCATGTCTCCGAGCTGGACGAGCCTTATTGGAATGCGCCATCGCCCGGATAAGCCGACATACCGCCTACTCGATGGTGAGGTTCAGCGCGATGAGATCCTCATGGAGGCGGCCGATCGCTATATAGATTTATTCGTCTGGACGCCACCAAATCATAAGAAGGCAAGTCCAGCGCTTGTTTACCTGCATGGCGGCGCGTTTATGGCGGGGAATGTTCTGCAATTTGAACATCAGCTCGAGTTCATCGCCGAAAAGTCTGGTGCAGTGGTGGTTTATCCAGAATACCGCTTGGCGCCGGAGACGGCATTTCCCGGGCAGATCGAGGATTGCGTTCTTGCTCTTGATTATGTGTGCGAGCATGCCGGGGATCTCGGAATCAATCCTCATAAAATAATGGTCGCCGGCGACTCCGCAGGAGGAAGCCTTACTAATGCGTGTGTTCAGCTCAGGGGTGCTGGAGCTGTAGCCCATGCCTTCGAAATCTATCCTGAAGTCGACCTTGCGGGCGAACAGGGCGAGGGATATGAGGATTTTCCTGCGATAGCCGATCAAGAGGACGTTGCGCGTTTTCGCATCGACCATCTTCGCGATTCGGACGGCCCGATGGTCGAACTTTGTGCACACGGAAAAATGTCTCCTCATGACCCGTTGATTTCTGCGCTAATGCTTGAGGACTGCACTGATTTCCCCCCGGTGACTATCGTGACATCCGAATACGATCCGCTTCGTATCCCCGATGAAAAATGGGCTACAAAATTACGGTCTTCAGGAATCGATGTCGAGGTCATCGAATATGCCGGATGTGACCATGGTTTCTTCGATCATTTTGGCGTGTACCCGCAATCGGAAGACGTGTGTTTGTTGATGGCTGAGAAGCTTAAAGAAATGGCTGCACAATAACGTCTCTCGGCGATAAGGGACTGAAGTCGCCTGTGTTTCTGCATTCGTGGTTCTCAGTCTGATTAAAAATGAGGCTTGCTCCTTGCCCGAGTGGGTGGGGAGCAGTTTGTTTTTTGTAGCGATGCGAGGCGAGTGCCGCGCACTTTAGATCGCCATTTTGCTTCGCTGTATACCACTTGACGTAATAAAAGAGGCAAGGGCGGTGCGAGGGCCAACAGTCATTCTAAGCTCGGATTCGTATTCTAAAAAGGTTGTTCGGTTGCGCGGTACAATATAGCAAAAAAGAATGATAAAATGAATTCGAAAAAGAATTCATTTTTAGGAGGTATGTATGCCTGCTTTGCAGATGCTCGACAACCTTGTTCCAATTAGCGATTTCAGCCACGGTAAGGGCTCGGCTGCATTTTCGAAGGTTGGGGACGACAATCCTGTTGTGGTTCTCAAACACAACAAGCCAGCGTTTGTGATTGTTACACCCGATGAATATAGGGAAGCGAAGCAAGCGGAGGAGGACCTCACCTTGTTAACGTTGGCGCTTAAGAGAATGGCTGTGGCAAGTGACGATGCGCTTGTTTCCCTGTCTGATGTTATGGAAGAGCTGGGTGTGAGCCAGGACGAACTCGATCAGATGGATGAGGTCGAGTTTGAATGAGTGGGTACGAAGTCGCTTTCTACCCGGATGCTCTCAAGGATATTAAGCGTCTGGACGGCTCCCAACGAAAGATCGTCCTTAAGGCTATAGAAAAAATCAGAACGAACCCATTGCCGCAGAACGAAGGTGGATTCGGCAAGCCTCTTGGAAACAAGGCAGGTACGGATTTGACTGGCTTTATGAAGATCAAGCTCAGGGGGAGTGGCATTCGAATCGTGTACCGCCTCATCAGAATTAAAGAAAAGATGGCCATCGTAGTGGTAGGCGCTCGCGAAGACATGGAAGTCTACCGAACTGCTCAGAGACGAGAACTCGATTTCGAGAAATGGGCGGAAGAGAATATCTAGCTTTAACGATGAACGACGAGTGAGCGTTGGTGGGGCCCTGACGAATTAGATTCGTCAGGGTTTTTCGCTGAACCAATTGCCTTCAGCCTCCGTTGACCTTTCCTTCCAATTCATCAGCCAACGTACGTCATAGCAATCCCCGGTAGGTCGCAGGGCGCTTCGCGGGCGGGCCAGGCTTTATCTTCACTCCGGTTGCTTCGCAAAGTCGTTCAGATAAAGCCTGGCCCGCCCGCGAAGCGCCACAAAGACCGCAGGGACGGGAGCAGCTATACTACTCTCAGTAGTTAAGGGTCGCGGATCCGCCGCGTCACCGCTCTCAACAGGAGGTCTTTGTTTATGGCAGATCAAAAGCCGGTTGTCGGGATCATCATGGGCTCCAAGTCCGATCTGGGCGTTATGGAAGGCTGCACCGCCGAGCTCGAGGCACTCGGTGTGCCCTATGAGCTCGTCATTGCGAGCGCACACCGCACGCCGGCGAAGGTCCACGAGTGGGCCTCGACTGCCGCCGATCGCGGTATCAAAGTGATTATCGCCGCCGCCGGCAAGGCTGCTCACCTGGGCGGTGTCGTGGCTGCCTTTACGCCGCTGCCGGTTATCGGTGTGCCTATGAAGACGAGTGACTTGGGCGGTATGGATTCGCTGCTGTCGATGGTGCAGATGCCTTCGGGCGTGCCCGTGGCCTGCGTTGCCATCAACGGCGCCAAGAACGCCGCCATCTATGCCACGCAGATTCTGGGCGCTTGCGACCCCGAATACCGTAAGGTTATCGAGAAGATGAAGCAGGAGATGGCCGACGCCTAGGCGTTCTGCCGTTTCGCCGCAGTATAAGGAGAGCCATGTCCGACTATCAGGGAAAACGATTCAAGGCTTCTCAGATCCCCGATCCGTCGAAGCCGGGTGCCGCCCATGCGGCGCAGCAGGGTCGGACATCCTCTCCTCAGCAGCCGCGAGCGGCGCGTCCTGTGACGCCGGCGACGCACCGCCGCCAGGACACGCCGGCGGCGTATCGTCCCTCGTCTTATAGCGCAGCTAAGAAGCCGTCCCGGTCTTCATCGCATGCCGCGCCGTCCAGCTACACCGAGCCGCCGCGTAAGAAGCGCCGCTCCATCATTCCCATCTTGCTCATCATCGTGGGCATCGGTCTGATTGTCGCCGCTGCCGCCATCTTTATCAACGCCCAGATTGGCTACAAGCAGGCGAGCGAGTCGTATCAAAAGATCGAAAAACAATATGTGAGCGACAAGGACGCCAGCGGCGTGCCGATTATCGACTTTGATGCACTTGCCCAGACGAATCCCGAGGTTGTGGGTTGGATTTACGCGCCCGGCACCAACATCAACTATCCCGTCGTGCAGACCAACAACAACTCCAAATACCTCAACACGCTGTTTGACGGTACGGCCAACGCGTCCGGTGCCATCTTCTTGGATAGCGACGACACCGCGCCGGGAATGGTTGACCAGCAGACCACGATCTACGGCCACCACATGAATGACGGGTCGATGTTCAACGTGATTTCGGACACCACTGATCAGGCAACGTTCGATAGCATCGAGTACGTGTATTACATCACGCGCGATGCAACGTATAAGCTGCGTCCGCTGGCGACCAAGGTCGTTGAGGATACGTACTCCAAGGCGCGCGCGACCAACTTTGAGGGCGACGACGGGCTGACGAATTATCTGTCCGAGATGCTTGACGGCGCTTCTGCCGTGGCGAGTGATGCCACCGATCGTGCCGCTTCGGCAACCAAGGTTGTAACGCTTGTGACCTGCCGTTCGCTGTCGCTGAGCAACACGCGTGCCGTCATGGTGCTCACGCCGGTCGAGGAATAAGTTGTTCGAGAGTAGCTAAAAAAGCCCCGTTCCAAATTGGCTACTCGATGACGGTAAGGGAGAAATGATGCTTGAGAACGGCAAAACGATGCCTTCGATTGATGCTTGGCTGCGCGAAGCCAAGGCCGATGTTTCGGCGGCTGATTGTGGGATGTACCTGACACACAACGGCGTGGTGCGTGCGACGCCTAAGTCCGAGGTGCGTGGGGTCGAGACAGATGGTGTGGCGCCTGGACATAAGGTGGGCGGCATGGTGTTCGGCTTCGATGCCGATAAGGTGCAGGCCGCTATCGAGGCGACGCGCACGATGCCGGGTATCGGCTATGTGCGCGTGTGGCTGGCAAGCGGCGAGCTTGCCGTAGGTGACGACATCATGCTCGTGCTCATCGGCGGGGACATTCGCCCGCACGTGGTCGATGCGCTGCAGGCGCTCGTTGGCACCATCAAGAACGAATGCGTGAGTGAGGTCGAGCGCGAGGCGTAGAGGCTTGCGTCGATAGAAGGCTCGTTTATAAAAATGCCCGCCGGTACGTGTGATACCGGCGGGCATTTTGCGTTTTGGGCGCGGTGAGCGCTACACGCGCGTTGCATCCTTGGGGCTCATGGTCATGCTCTGGAAGCGGTTCTCCATGTAGTCGTTATCGAAGTACTTGCCGTAGAACTGCGCGACGGGAATATCCGGCTCCGTGCCGTTGACGCGCTGGTACCAGTAGTCGAGCGACTGCAGCGTCATGACGCCGTCGACCAGCATAATGACGGTAAAGATGACGGTAGCCGAGTAGCGACTCTTCCACGGAATCATGTTGATGAGCTTGAGCAGCCTCGGCAGCAGCAGCTTGATCCAGATGAGTCCGCCCAGGCCCCACAGGCAGGCGAAGCCCGTGCAGGTACGTCCGCCGGTAAGGACGGCGAGCGGATCGGGCATGCCAAAGAGCTTCATATGCGAGTAGCTCCACGAGACCACGCCAAACGAGGTCTGCATAAACCAGCCCACGAACACCTCAAAGCTTGCGCCGAGCAACGCGCTCACCAAAAAGATAATGATGGGGTTCTTTTTGTAGAAGCGGTTGAGCACCATGGTCATGAGTACGGCGCCAAATCCGTAGATGGGGCTGAAGGGGCCAAACAGCATGCCGGCGCGGTTCTGGTAGACGCCCGGGTCGTCGACCGTCATGTGCCAGATGTCCTCGGCGATCAGGCCGAGTATGCAGCAGACAAAGAATACCCAGAACAGGTTGAAGTAGTTGAGCTTGATGTAGCCTTCGCCGGTTTCATCGCGCCCGAGCATGCCCTCGGCGGCGGCGTCGCGATCGAGCATTTCCTGCAGGCGGCGTTGCAGCTCGCGCTCCTGGCGCAGCGTGGGGTCGACGGTGGCCGAAAGTGCGACGAGGATGCCGAGCTGGATGGCAGGGCGCAGCAAGAAGGGCCCGATGCCCTGGAGCATCACGTCAACCAAAAGCTCGACGACGGTAAACGCGATAAGGATATAGGACAGACGGGCGGCATTGCGGCGCTGGTTCTTGATGAGGTCTAGGCCAAAGATGATCAAGATGACAGCACTGGCAGCCGAGAGCATGATGCCGGCGACGATAAGGCCGACCGCGACGAGCGTGTTGTTGCCGAGCTTGGCGGCGGCGTTGCCGTTGATGAGCGCGGTGATGACCTGCCACATAAAGGCGCCGACCGAAGGGAGCGTGCCCACGCCGGACAGGATGCACAGGACGGCGTACACCTTAATGATGAGGGGGATCTTCTTGACCTCCGTGGCGCTGGGGACGCTGGGGTCGAGTTCGTTTCGATCCATACATAACCTTTCTCGTTTTGCTGTAGGTACAAGGATACGCCGCCGACCTGCCAAAAGACAGGACGAACGTCCCAATTGCAACAATGCAAACCCCAACGGCGGGCGAGACGCGTCGCAACGGAAGTATGCGGGATCGTCGGCCCCGAGGCGCCTGCCCAATAAAATGTTTGGCTGCAAAACGGATTATAAGCTCGGTGGGCTTTTAAAAAGCGCTGTTCATGCGCGGGAGTGCTTGTCTTGCCGTGCGTATAATAGGGAAGGTAACGCCAAAATACGAGGCTCTGAGGGGATGCCATGTCTCAAGAAACCATCCGCGCGGCCGAGCGTGCCGCGGGACAGGTGAACGCCATGTCGACGTATGATCCGGACTCTGACCAGCTGCATGAGGAATGCGGCATTTTTGGTGTGTGGGCACCCGATCGCGATGTGGCTCGACTGACGTACTTTGGTCTGCGCGCGCTGCAGCATCGCGGCCAGGAATCGGCGGGAATCGCCGTGGGTGATGGCGGTACGGTTATGGTCCGCAAGGATCTGGGCCTGCTCGACCGCGTGTTCTCCAACGCCGACCTGTCGACGCTCTCCGGTCAGCTGGCCGTGGGCCACGTGCGCTATGGCACTGCCGGTGCCAAGAGCTGGGAAGCCTCGCAGCCGCATCTTTCTACCATCAACAGCGTCATTATCGCGCTTGCTCACAACGGCACTCTGGTCAACACCGACGAGCTGCGCCGCCAGCTAATCGAGCTGGGCGTGCCGTTCCTCTCCAATTCGGATTCCGAGGTCGCGACCAAGCTTATCGGCTACTTTACCCAGCGTACGGGCCACCTGCGCGAGGGCATTCGCAAGACCATGGAGCTCGTGCGCGGCGGCTACGCCATGACGCTCATCAACGAGCAGGCGCTCTACGCATTCCGCGATCCGCACGGCATTCGCCCGCTCGTGCTGGGCAAGCTGGTGGATGAGGGCCTGGACCAGGCCGATGCCGCATCCGTTTCGCAGCTGCCGTCGCAGGACGGCGCCGCGACGGTCGACGCCACCACCCATGTCACGCGCGCCGGCGGCTGGGTCGTTGCCTCCGAGACCTGCGCGCTCGATATCGTGGGCGCCGAGTACGTCCGCGACGTCCGTCCCGGTGAGATCTTGCGCATCAGCGCCGAGGGCCTTGTGTCCGAGCAGGGCGTGCCTGCCGCCGAAGAGCATGCTAACTGCATTTTTGAGCAGGTCTACTTTGCTCGCCCCGATTCCATCATGAACGGCAAGAGCGTCTATGCCTGCCGTTATGACATGGGTCGTCAGCTGGCACATGAGGAGCCCGTCGAGGCCGACCTGGTCATCGGCGTGCCCGACTCCGGCCTGCCGCCCGCGGAGGGCTATTCGCACGAGAGTGGCATTCCCTTTGGCGAGGGCCTCATCAAGAACCGCTATGTGGGCCGTACGTTTATCGAGCCTACGCAGGAGCTGCGTGCCATGGGCGTGCGTATGAAGCTCAACCCGCTGCGTGACAACATCGAGGGCAAGCGCCTGGTCGTCATCGACGACTCCATCGTGCGCGGCACCACCATGGTGCAGCTCGTCAAGATGCTGCGCAACGCCGGCGCCAAGGAGATTCATATCCGCATCAACTCGCCCGAGGTCATCTGGCCGTGCTTCTACGGTATCGATACCGACGTGCAGTCGCAGCTTATCAGCGCCAACAAGACGGTCGACGAGATTTGCGAGTATATCGGCGCCGATTCGCTGGCCTTCCTTTCGGTCGAGGGCCTGCTTAAGGTCATGCCCAAGGGCGGTTACTGCGATGCGTGCTTTACCGGCCGCTACCCCGTGGCGATTCCCGAGAGCTTTGGCCGCGACAAGTTCATGGAGGGCTTCAAGCCCCGCAACCTGGACAAGCCGCTGCACTTTGATGACGACGCCGTGGTCGAGAAATACGACGATCGCAGCTGGGAAGAGGAACACGGCGAGGCCTAAAACCTGCCAAAAAGGGACAGGTTTATTTTGGTAGGTTTTACCTGCTGTTTTGTTGATATGACGGCGCGCGTTGTTATGGCGCGCGCCGAAATGAACGCAACTATGAGCACCGTTTGGCGCCCGGGCGGCGCCACGGTAGTGGGAGAGGAAGGCTCAGATGAGCGACAGCAAGCATGTGACGTATGAGGATGCCGGCGTCGATACCGCCGAGGGCGGCCGCGCCGTTGACGCTATTAAGCAGATGGTTAAGGACACCAACCGTCCCGAGGTCATCGGCGGCATCGGTGGCTTTGGTGGCCTGTTCTCGGCTGCCGCGCTTAAGGATATGGAAGACCCGATTCTGATTAGCGGTACCGACGGCGTGGGCACCAAGCTCGTGCTCGCCCAGATCATGGACCGTCACGAGACGGTGGGCCAGGACCTGGTTGCTATGTGCGTCAACGACATTCTGGCTTCGGGTGCCGAGCCGCTGTTCTTCCTGGACTACGTTGCCATCGGCCACATCGAGGCCGAGCACATGGCAAAGATCATCAAGGGTGTGGCCGACGGCTGCAAGCTCGCGGGCTGCGCGCTCGTGGGCGGCGAGATGGCCGAGCACCCCGGCGTCATGGCTCCTGCCGACTACGACCTTGCCGGATTTACCGTGGGCGTCGTCGACCGTCCCAAGATGCTCGACCCCGCGAATGTCCGTCCCGGCGACGTGATCCTGGGCCTGCCTTCCACCGGCGTGCACTCCAACGGCTACTCGCTCGTGCGTAAGGTCATTGGCGTCGACGGTATTAAGCCGGGCACGCCCGAGGCCGCCGCTAAGGCCGAGGAGCTGAGCCGTCCGCTCGAGGAACTCGGCGGCGCATCGCTGGCAGACGCCCTGTTGGCCCCCACGCGCATCTATGTCAAGCCGATTCTGGAGCTGCTGCGCGGTGGCGCTCCGGTGCACGCCATCGCCCATATCACTGGCGGCGGTATTACCGAGAACCTCAACCGCGCGCTCGCCGACGACGTCGACGCCGTGGTCACCCGCAACGGCGCCGAGATGGGTTGGGACGTTCCGCCCGTCATCACCTACGTGTCGCGCCAGGCCGAGCTCGCGCCCAACGAGGCATGCAAGACCTTCAACATGGGCGTTGGCCTGTGCCTGATCGTCGCCCCCGAGGACGAGGCTGCCGTGACCGAGGCCCTGGTCGCGCTGGGCGAGAAGCCGTTCCGCGTGGGCGAGTGCGTCGAGGGCTCCGGTAAGGTCGTGTACTCCGATGAGCGCTAACGAGCAGATGGCTGCTGCCGCGAGCCTGGGCTTTGTGCCCTACACCCGTCCGACCGGCACCGATACGGCCGAGCCGCTCAAGATCGGTGTGCTCATCAGCGGTTCGGGTACCAACCTGCAGGCGCTGATCGATCTGATCGCCGCCGGCAAGCTCAACGCTTCGATTGAGCTTGTGGTGTCGAGCCGTCCTTCGGCTAAGGGTTTGCAGCGCGCTGAGCGCGCGGGCATCCAGACGCTCACGCTGTCCAAGGATGTCTATGCCGACCCCATCGCCGCCGACGAGATCATCGCGCACGAGCTGCTCGAGCGCGGCTGCGAATATGTGGTCATGGCCGGTTACATGCGCATGGTGCACACGCCGCTGCTGGCGGCGTTTCCCAACCGCGTGGTCAACTTGCATCCGGCACTGCTGCCGAGCTTTACCGGCGCGCATGCGATCGACGATGCCTTTGCGCGCGGCGTCAAGGTAACCGGTGTGACCGTGCACTTTGCCAACGAGATCTACGACAACGGCCCCATCATCGCCCAGCGCGCGCTGGCTGTTGAGGAGGGCTGGGACGTCGACACGCTCGAGGAGCACATCCACGCGATTGAGCACGTGCTGTATCCCGAGGTCGTGCAGATGCTCGCCGACGGCCGCGTCCACGTGCTGGAGAGCGGCAAGGTTGCAATTGACGCGCCTCGCGGCTAGCGGCGCACAGTACAATTTAGCCGAGTAGTCAGGGTGGTCATTGGCGCCAAGGCGCGCGTGGCCACCTTTTGTTTTGGGTAGTCATCGGGAACGGTCTTTAACGACTGGTCATTCAAGAACGTCGCAGGTGACTAGGTGAGAGAGGTGAGCGCATGGCGGATAACGAAGCGCTGTTTACGCCTGAGTTGGTGTTTTTTGATTGGGAGTGTGCGACGCCGGATGAGGTGTTTGCGCGGCTCGAGGGCGAGCTTGCACCACGTGGCTACATTGCGTCCGGTTGGCTCGGCGCCGTTCGCACGCGCGAGGATGCCTATCCCACGGGTCTTGCCATGCCGGCGGCAAACATTGCCATTCCGCATACCGATCCGGGGTTTGTGGCCAAGCCCTATATCGCGGTGGTGAAGCCCGCCGCGCCCGTGACATTTAACGCTATGGCTGGCATGGGCGCTCCGGTGCCGGCGCAGATCGTCATCAATCTGGGCATCGCCGAGCCGGGCGGCCAGGTCGAGGCCCTGCAGGCGCTCATGAACATCTTTATGGACGCCGATGCTGCAGCCGACGTGCTCGGCCAGACCACGTCCCAGGGCATGGTCGACGCCATCCGCCGTCACTTCTAGGGTGGGGCTGAGTCGGCACTTGGGGACTGTCCCTAACTGCCAAGTGCCACATCTGTCCCCTTTGCACCAAAATGGTGCAGATTAACCTGTCCCCAATGCACCAAGCGTGCCGCGGGGGCTGCGTTGTGACACAATGGCGTTTGTTCGATTCGTTATGCGAAAGGCCAACTATGGCAAATAAGAAAAAGAACTCCGAGGCCGCGCCGACGCCCGAGCAGCAGGCCCGCGCTGCCTCCAGCTCTCGCAAGAAGCAGCGCAAGACGTACGTGTCTAAGACCGTCAAGATCGTCCTGGTGGTCATCGGCGTGCTGGCGATGCTGCTTTCCGTCTCGGCGATGGCGTGCTCCGGCCTTATGTCGCAGGCCGAGGACACCTCGGGCTACAAGCTGACCGGCGGTGTTGCTGCTACTATCAACGGCACCAACCTCACCGAGGACACCGTGACCAAGCAGATCATGAGCATGCGCACGTCCTACGGCTACACCAAAGACAAGGACTGGGCGCAGTATCTGGTCGACAACGACCTCACGCCCAAGAAGTACCGCAAGCAACTCATCGACTCCTATGCGCAGCAGATTCTGCTTCAACAGGCACAGAAGGAGAACGGCGTGACGGTGTCGGACGAGGAGGTCGAGAAGGCTTGGAAGGACGCGTGCAAGAGCGCGGGCGGTGTCAAGGCCTTTAAGAAGACCCTCAAGACCTACGGCTATACCGAGGACACCTACAAGGACTCGCTCAAGGAGAGTCTGGCGCAGCAGAAACTCAAGGATGCCGTCGCGCCCACGAGCAAGCCCAAGGACAGCGAGATTGTCGATTACATCAACGAGAACCTGTCCAACTACAATGACGCCCGTCGCTCGTCGAATATTCTGATCAAGGTCGATTCCGACGCTTCCGACGAGGACAAGGCCGCCGCCAAGGCCAAAGCGCAGGAGTGCTTGGACAAGATCAACTCCGGTGAGCTGAGCTTTGAGGACGCCGTTGAGCAGTACTCCGAGGACACCGGTTCCAAGGAGAAGAAGGGCGATGTGGGCTGGGATAAGCTCACCACTTTCGTCGACAGCTACCAGACGGCGCTCGAGGGGCTCAACAAGGGCGACGTGAGCGAAGTCGTCGAGTCGACCTATGGTTACCACATCATCAAGTGCACCGACTACTTCCATGTCGATAATCAGGTCGATGACATCAACCAGGTGCCCAAGGCCATCAAGAAGTACGTCTCCAACGTGGTGAAGACGCAGGCGGCCAGTACTGCATATAGCGAGTGGCAGGAGCAGTACAAGAAGGGCGCCGACATTACCGTCAACCCCATGCCCAAGGACGTACCCTATAACGTGAGTCTGAAGGGCGTCACCAAGAGCTCGACCGACGATTCGTCGACGACTGAGTAATCATGGGGCGGTGCTCGCGCGAGTGCCGCCCACGCTATTAGAGAGGATTTGCAGATGACCAACGAAGAGCTGCAGAAGGAAATGATCGCGGCCATGAAGGCCAAGGACAAGGTTCGCCTGTCCATCATTCGCCAGGTCAAGGCCGAGGTGAAGAATATCGAGGTTAACGAGCGCCGCGATGTGACCGAGGAAGACGTCAACAGCATGATCAAGCGTCTGATTAAGCAGACGAGTGAGACGCTGGAGATGTCCATCAAGGCCGGCACCGACCAGGAGCGTACCGACAACCTGACCGAGCAGGTCAAGATTCTGGAGAGCCTGCTGCCCGCGCAGGTTTCGGGTGAGGAACTCGAGGCCCTGATCGAGCAGGTCATCGCCGAGCTGGGCGCGACCTCTAAGAAGCAGATGGGCCAGGTCATGGGTGCACTCGGCAAGGCCACCGGTGGCAACTTCGATAAGCCTGCGGCTGCCAAGATTGTTGGCGCAAAGCTTGCCTAAGGGCGGTCGACACATAGTTGATGTTGAGGGGCGTGACCATTACGGTCGCACCCCTTTTTGCTGGGCTGGGCACTCGTTGGGGACAGACTTAAATGAGTGCCCAATGAGCAGGTACTCATTTAAGTCTGTCCCCAATGAGTGCCAACGAGCAGGTGGAAGGTTGCGGGTTCTTTACGGGAATGTAGTGTGGGCTGCGGAAACGTGGTTCTTTCCGTACAATAGTTCAACTCGTGTAAACGCAGGGAAGGGACATTCATGGCAGACATGATCGAGATCAAGCATCTCAACAAGTACTTTGGCGACCTGCATGTGCTCAAAGATATCAATCTCACCGTCAAGCGCGGCGAGAAGCTCGTAATGATCGGGCCCTCCGGTTCGGGTAAGTCGACGCTCATCCGCTGTGTCGATTATCTTGAGGAGCCCACGTCGGGCGAGGTCGTCATCGACGGTACGCCGCTCACCAAAAAGAATCACCTGGAGATGGCTCGCAAGTATAGCTCCATGGTGTTTCAGCAGTTCAACCTGTATCCCAACATGACGGTGCTCGGCAACCTGACGCTCGCGCCCATCAAGCTGCAAAAGAAGAGCAAGGAGGAGGCGACCGAGGTCGCCATCGCCGCGCTCAAGCGCGTTGGCATGGCGCATAAGGCCGGCGAGTATCCGCAGAACCTCTCGGGCGGTCAGCAGCAGCGCATCGCCATCGCCCGTGCCCTGTGCACCAAGCAGCCCATCATCCTGTTTGACGAACCGACCTCGGCGCTCGACCCCGAGATGGTCCAGGAGGTTCTGGACGTTATGATTGAGCTCGCGCAGGAGGATATCACCATGATCTGCGTGACGCATGAGATGGGCTTTGCGCGCCAGGTGGCCGACCGCGTCATCTTTATGGAGGACGGCCGCATCCTGGAGGAGGGCACGCCCGAGCACTTCTTCGATAACCCCGAGAACCCGCGCTGCCGCGAGTTCCTGTCCAAGATTCTGCACTAGGCGCGGTGATGGACATGACGGATATGACGAGGGCGGCCGTGTCGCGCCGTCACTTTTTGCAGCTGGCTGGCGCCGGCATGCTCGCGCTGACGGGGACCGCGCTTACCGGTTGCGGCAACTCCACCAGCGGCGAGGGCTCCGACAAGGGGTCCAAGCTTGCGGCCATCAAGTCGCGTGGACATCTGAATGCCGGCGTTAAGAAGGACGTTCCCGGTTACGGCTATTACGACACCGCCAAGGGCCGCTTTGAGGGCATGGAAGTCGATTTGTGCTACCAGATCGCCGCTGCCGTCTTTGGTGTGAGCTACAAGGATGCCCGTGCCCAGGAGCTTGTCGAGTTTACCGACGTAACGCCCAAGACGCGCGGCCCGCTGATCGATAATGGCCAGCTCGATGTGGTCGCGGCGACCTACACCATCACCGACGAGCGCAAGAAGAGCTGGGATTTCTCGACGCCGTACCGCACCGACTACGTGGGACTCATGGTCAAGAAGCGTTCGGGCTTTACCTCGATTGAGGACCTGGACGGCAAGGTCATCGGCGTGAGCCAGGGTGCTACCACGCAGGGCCTCATCGAGCAGATGATCAAGGACAACGGCTTTAGCTGCAAGCCCGAGTTTAGGGCCTTTAGCGGCTACCCCATCATCAAGAGTTCGCTCGACGCCGGCAATATCGACGTCTTTGCCATGGACCGCTCCACGCTGGCCGGTTACATGAACGAGACCGTTGAGCTGCTGCAGCCCGAGGTCAAGTTTGGCGAGCAGGGCTACGGCGTGGCGACCAAGAAGGGCTGCGACCTTTCGGCCGTGGTCGATCAGGTGATTTGCGATCGTCTGGCCGATGGTTGGCTCGACCAAGAGGTCAAGACCTGGGGTCTTGTATAGGCGCATCGTCCAAGGAAGGAATCAAATGCTCGAAGGATTGTTTGACGCCGACCGCTGGTCGACGACATTTCAAAACATGGGGCCCTTCTGGGAGGGCTTTGGCGTGACACTGCAGGTGGTCGTTGCCGGTCTGCTGCTGTCGCTGGTGCTGGGCACGCTGCTGGGCGTGTTCTCTACCACTCGTTCGCGCGTGCTGCGCGCCATAAGCCGCGTGTACGTGGAGTTTTACCAGAACACCCCGTTGCCCGTGCAGGTGCTCTTTATGTACATGGCCGGACCGCAGTTTTTGCAGGCCATAACCGGTGCCGACCAGCCGGTGCGCATCGCGCCGTTCGTGCTGGGCTTCTTGGGCGTGGGCCTGTATCACGCGGCCTACATCTCGGAGGTCATCCGCACCGGTATCGAGGCGGTTCCGCGTGGTCAGATGGAGGCGGCCCAGAGCCAGGGCTTCACCCGTGCGCAGGCGTACTGGTACATCGTGCTGCCCCAGACGTTCAAGATCATTCTGCCGCCGCTGTGCAACCAGGCGCTTAACCTGGTCAAGAACACGTCGGTGCTGGCGCTTGTGGCCGGCGGTGACCTTATGTACCGTTCCGACAACTTTGTGAGTCTGTACGGTTACCTGCAGGGATATATCGTCTGCTGCCTTATGTACTTCATTATCTGCTTTCCGCTTGCCATGCTGGTGCAGTGGCTCGAGCGCCGCTCCAAGGAGCGTCCGCGCGGCGTGAGCCTGGCCGAGCTGGGGCTCGACAACGTAGAGGAGGCCTAGCGCATGGAAATCTTCAACGCGACCAACCTGCTCTACATTTGGGGCGGCTTTGTTAAGACGATCGAGATCTCGGCGCTGTCGATCTTTTTCTCGCTCATCTTTGGCACGGTGCTGGCGCTCGTTAAGAGCTATGCGCCCCGCCCGTTCCGTATTTTGGTGAGCGCCTATATCGAGCTGTTCCGTTGCACGCCAAATCTGCTGTGGATCCTGTTTATCTACTTTACGGTACAGGGTTTGGACATTGTGATTTCGACCATCGCCTTTACGCTGTTTACCAGCGCTGTTATGGCCGAGATTGTGCGCGGCGGCCTCAACTCGATTCCGCGCGGCCAGTTTGAGGCAGCGCAGAGCCAGGGCTTCGGCTTCTTTGCCACCATGCGCTACATCATTCT
>CABUGR010000002.1 GCA_902491135.1 uncultured Collinsella sp.
ACATATGCTCGGCGACCTGGGTGTTAAACCTTGGCAGGTTCTTGCCATCACGTTTACCAACAAGGCCGCGGCAGAGATGCGCGAGCGTCTGGCGGCACTCATTCCCAGCGGCACCCGTGGCATGTGGGTGTGCACCTTCCATGCCATGTGCGTGCGCATGCTGCGCGAGGACGCCGACCTGTTGGGCTACACCGGTCAGTTCACCATCTACGATGACGATGACTCAAAGCGCATGGTGCGCGACATTATGCAGGCGCTCGGCATCGAGCAAAAGCAGTTCCCCATCAACATGATCCGCAGCAAGATTAGCTCGGCCAAAAACGCCATGATCGGCCCCGAGGACATGCTCAAATCCGCCGACAGCCCCAATGACAAAAAGGCCGCGCAAGTCTACCTGGAGCTGGAGCGCCGCCTGCGCGCCGCCAACGCGATGGACTTCGACGACCTGCTCGTGCGCACGCTCGAGCTGCTGCGCACCCGCCCCGAGGTGCTCGACAAGTATCAGGAGCGCTTCCGCTACATTAGCGTCGACGAGTATCAGGACACCAACCACGTCCAGTACGAGATCGCCAACCTGCTGGCCGCCAAGTACCAAAACCTCATGGTCGTGGGCGACGACGATCAGTCCATTTATAGCTGGCGTGGCGCCGACATCACCAATATCCTGGACTTTGAGAAGGACTTTAAAGACTGCAAGACCGTCAAGCTGGAGCAGAACTACCGCTCTACGGGTCATATCCTGAACGCCGCCAACGCCGTGGTACGTCACAACTCGCAGCGCAAGGACAAGCGCCTGTTTACGGCCGAGGGCGACGGCGAGAAGATCCAGGCCTTCCAGGCAAGCGATGAGCGCGACGAGGGTCGCTGGATTGCCGGCGAGATCGAAAAGCTGCATGCCAAGGGCACGAGTTACGACGACATCGCCGTGTTCTACCGCACCAACGCCCAGTCGCGTATTCTCGAAGATATGTTTCTGCGCGCGGGCGTGCCCTACAAGATCGTGGGCGGCACGCGATTCTTCGACCGTGCCGAGATCCGCGACGTCATGGCCTACCTTAAGATGATCGTGAACCCGGCCGACGAGATGAGCGTCAAGCGCGTCATCAACACGCCGCGCCGCGGCATCGGCTCCACCTCGATCCAAAAGATCGAGCAGCTGGCGCGCGACAACCGTTGCTCGTTCTTCCAGGCTTGCGAGATCGCGTGCGCCGAGACGGGCATGTTTAGTGCCAAGGTGCGCAACGGCCTGTCGAGCTTTGTGTCGCTGGTGCGCGAGGGCCGCCGCATGGACGGCGAGCTCAAGGACGTTGTCGAGATGATCGTCGATAAGACGGGCTTGCTGCAGGCGTTTCGCGCCGAGGGCACCATGGAGTCCGAGAGCCGCGTCGAGAACATTCAGGAATTCCTGGGCGTCGCCGCCGAATTTGAGGAGACGCACGAGGATATCGAGGGTACGCTCGAGAGCTTGGAAGAGCTGCGCGCAGCCGGCGTTGCCGACGTGCCTGCCGAGCCTGAGTCCGAGCCCGTTGTGGTGAGCGCGCCTGCGCCCGAACCGGGGCCATCTGCCCCGGCATCCTCGTTTGAGGCGCTCGTCGGCGCGCGCGATGCCGCAGGTTCCAATCCGCTCGATAGCCTAGCCGCCCCGGCGCTCTCGCCGCAGGACGCCCTGGCCGCCGCCATCGCGGGCAACGCGTATGCCGCGCCGACGGAGATGCCGGCGGGTGCCGTGCATGCCGACGAGATTGAGCGCACCTACGGTCCGCTCACCTGTAAGGCGCTGCCGGCACTCATGGAGTGGCTGGCCCTGCGCTCCGACTTGGATTCCCTGGCCGGCGAGACGCGTGCCATTACCATGATGACCATCCACTCCGCCAAGGGCCTGGAGTTCCCGGCGGTGTTCGTAGCCGGCATGGAGGAGGGCATCTTCCCGCACGTGCACGACTTTGGCGGCAGCGATGACCCGGGCAAGCTCGAGGAAGAGCGTCGCCTGGCCTACGTCGCCATCACGCGTGCCCGTAAGCGCCTATTCCTGACCTATGCGGCCACGCGTCGCACCTACGGCTCGACCTCTGCCAACCCGCGCTCGCGCTTCCTCAATGAGATTCCGTTTGAGGATATCGAGTTTAGCGGTATCGGTTCTGCCGGTTTTGAGGGCACGGGCTGGGAGAAGCGCGGCGACCGTCACGGCACCTTTGGCTCGGGCATGGGTTCGGATATGTATGGCGGCAAGGTGTTCGGTTCGCATACGCGCTCGACCGGCGGTTCCGGTTCGCGCGGCGGATCGAGCTTTGACGATTTCTTTGGCGGCAGCAGCTACGGGACCGAGCGCCATCGTGGGGTCTCGCCCGACGCCGGCCGTGTTGCCTCGACCTTTGGTTCGGGTGCGCCGCGAGCCAAAAAGCCGTCGTCCAAGGTGTCTCCGACGGTGGAGCGCAAGGTCGATCGCGCCAGCGCATCGCAGGACTTTGCCGCGGGCGATACCGTGAGCCACAAGACCTTTGGCACGGGTACCGTGATCTCGGTCGCCGGAGACATGATCGAGGTCCAGTTCGAAAAGACCGGCCAGACCAAAAAGCTGATGAAGGGCTTTGCGCCGATCGTCAAGCTGTCGTGATCCTGGCGGACCTGGGCGGGCGTATAGGGCAACATCGCCTGCTCGGGCAGTCCTGCGCAAGACGGAGAGCACATTAAGTGCTCTCCTTTGCGTGCGGAACTCGCGATCGATGTTGCCCTATACGCCCGCCCAGGTCCTTGGGTAACGGTGCTTGCGAACGTCGCTCTGCTCGTTCGCTTTTTGATCTGGAGAGCCGGGTGGGCTGATAAATAGATATGGCAAGGGGCTCTCCCGCACATGGACGGGAGAGCCCCTTGTTGCGTTTGGGTTGTTGGTGCGACCTACAGGTGGCTGATGATCAGTTCCATCTTGCCTTCGAGGTCGATGGAGCTGACGGTGCTCGGGGCCAGCAGGTGGCTTCCCTTGTGGACGGGGTCGCCGCAGACGGTGCCTTCGCCGTCGATGACCGACAGGCACATGAAGGGCCAGCGCTGGTCGAGGGTCTTGCTGCCGTTGACGCGCACGCGATCGACGGTGTAGCAGGGGTTGGACTCGAGCTCGGTCACGCCGTCCACCTCGGGCGCGGTCACCGTGCCGTCGGTCGGAGCCTGAGCATCAAAGTCGATGCAGTCGAGGCTCTGCTCAATGTGCAGCGGGCGCAGGTTGCCGTCAGTGCCGGGACGGTCGTAGTCGTACAGACGATACGTCACGTCGCTCGACTGCTGCGTCTCCAAAATGAGCGTGCCGGTCTTGATGGCGTGCACGGTACCGGAATCAATCTGGAAAAAGTCGCCCTTGTGAATCGGCAACACGTTGAGCATGTCGTCCCAACGTCCTTCCTCGATCATTTGTGCGGCCTCGGCGCGGTCCTTGGCACGCTGGCCGACGATGATCGTGGCGTCGGGCTCGCAGTCCAGCACATACCAACACTCGGTTTTGCCCAGGCTACCGTTCTCGTGCTCGGCAGCGTACTCGTCGTTGGGATGAATCTGGATCGAAAGGTCGTCCTTGGCGTCCAGAATCTTAATGAGCAGCGGGAACTCCTTGCCCTCGCAGTTGCCAAAGAGCTCGCGATGCTCGGCCCACAGCCACGACAGCGTGTGGCCGGCATACGGGCCCTCCGCAATCTGGCAGTCGCCGTTGGGGTGGGCCGAGATGGCCCAGCACTCACCGATGGGGCCATCGGGAATGTCGTAGCCAAATACGGTTTCGAGCTGGCGACCGCCCCAGATCTTCTCGTGGAAGATCGGCGTCAGTTTAATCAAATCGGACATATTCATACCTCATTGTGTTGCGCGGGCGCTGCGTAAAACTGTTCAAAACGAGCGCCCGCATGACTGCAAAAACCTATGCCAACGTTACGTTGTGCAACTCAAAGCGGTCGCCAACGTTGCGCGAGACCGAATACTCAAAGGCGGCGCCGCTGTCCAAAAAGCCAATCTGGGTGAGCTCGAGCAGGGGAGAGCCAGGCTTGGTGTCCAGGCGCTCGGCTTCTTCCTCGGTTGCTGCCACGGCGCGAATGGTACGGTGGAAGCTCGAAATTTTCAGCCCGCATTGCTCGCGGATGAAATGGTAGACCGATCCGTACAGGTCCTTCTTTTTCAGCCCCGGAATCAGCTCGAGGGGCATGTAGGTGTACTCGATAACGATGGGCTTCCCATCGGCCTGACGCACGCGCACGACGTGATAGGCAAAGTCATCCTCGGCAATTCCCAGCTGGGCTGCGATGTCCGCTGGTGGATTAACAATCGAGAAATCGTAGACCACCGAGGTCACCTTTTCCCCGCGGTGCTCATACGAAAAGCCCTGGGCACGGTCGTTTTTGCCCTGGAAAAACGCCTGGCCGGGAAGTCCCGCCGTGTCCTTAACGTAGGTGCCCGATCCGCGCCGGCTGGTAATAAGACCTTCCTCGGTGATTTGCTCGATAGCTCGTTTGACGGTGATTTTGGAAACGCTATAGAGCTCACAGAACTCAACGACGGTGGGAAGCTTGTCGCCCGGTTTAAGAGCGCCATCCTCGATACTTCGACGAATATCTGCAGCTATCGCCTCGTATTTGGGAATCATGGAACCTCCTTTCCGACATATATGAATACAAAAAGTAAGTATAACCCTCAACAGGGCATCCATATTACTTTTATCTAAGAAGTTCGAGAAAGAAAAAAGAAAAAGACGCTTTACTTTTAAAATTAGAGCGCTATAGTTTAAGCAACGAACGGAATCCTTCCGCACAACAGGATCGACCGTTTGGGGACGGTTTTGTTTTGGCGGGTTGGATATCGGTATGGCCGGTGCGCGCCCGCGCCGGATAACCTGCCAAAGCAAACCCGTCTCCAACCGGAAGCTCTAGAACACGAAAGCGAGGACTTTGATGGCACAGTATCAGCTGCCCAACGACTTCTTCTTTGGCGCTGCTATGTCCGGCCCGCAGACTGAGGGTCAGTGGAACCAGGGCGGCAAGCTCGAGAACCTGTGGGACACCTGGTCCATCCAGGATCTGGGTTCGTTCTACAACCGCGTTGGCTCTTACGCCGGCAATGACTTTATGGCCAAGTACCAGGAAGACCTTCGCATTTTGAAGGACTTGGGTCTGGATACCTATCGCACTTCCATCCAGTGGAGCCGTCTGCTCGATGCCGACGGCAACCTCAACGAGGAAGGTGCCGCGTGGTATCACGAGTTGTTCCGCGCCTCTCGCGAAGCCGGCTTGGAGCCGTTTGTCAACTTGTACCACTTTGACATGCCCACCTACCTCTTTAACCGTGGCGGCTGGGAGAGCCGTGAGGTTGTCGAGGCTTACGCACATTACGCCGACGTCGCCTTCCACGAGTTTGGCCAGGAGATTAAGTACTGGTTCACCTTTAACGAGCCCATCGTCGAGCCCGAGCAGCGCTATCAGGAGGGCGTGTGGTTCCCGCAGCTCCACGACTTCAACCGCGCCCGCACCGTGCAGTATCACATCTCGCTGGCGCACGCGCTGGCCGTGGCCAACTATCGTCGCGCCTATGACGAGGGCGCTATTCGCGCCGATGCCAAGATCGGCATGATCAACTGCTTTACCCCGGTCTACACCAAGGAGAACCCCAGCGAGGCGGACCTCGAGGCCGTGCGCATGACCAGCGGCATCAACAACCGCTGGTGGCTCGACCTCATCACCAAGGGCGAGCTTCCTGCCGACGTGCTCGACAGCCTGGCCGAGGGCGGCGTTAAGCTCCCGTTCCGCGCCGGCGACCAAGAGATCCTCAAGCAGGGTGTTGTCGACTGGCTAGGCTGCAACTACTACCACCCCACGCGTGTTCAGGCGCCGGCGAGCAAGGTCGACCAGTACGGCCTGCCGCACTTTGCCGACGAGTACGTATGGCCCGACGCCGTTATGAACGAGAGCCGCGGCTGGGAGATCTACCCGCAGGGCCTCTACGACTTTGGCATGGACTGCGCTAAGAACTACCCCGATCTTGAGTGGTTCGTTTCCGAGAACGGCATCGGCATCATGGACGAATACAAGAACCGTGACGCCGAAGGAACCATCCAGGATGACTACCGCGTCGACTTTGTACGTCAGCACCTGGAGTGGGTGGCCAAGGCCATCGACGAGGGCGCCAAGTGCCGCGGATACCATTATTGGGCCGTCATCGATAACTGGTCTTGGGCCAATGCCTTTAAGAATCGCTATGGCTTTGTCGAGGTCGATCTGATGGATGGCTATAAGCGCCGTCTTAAGAAGTCGGCGGCCTGGCTCAAACAGGTCGCCACGACCCACGTGGTTGATTAGCGACCGGACGAACGTCCAGACCGCGCGCCGCCGCGCGCAACACATGGCACATCTGGTGGCAGAGGGCGACAGACCACCGTGCGCATAGGAAAGGCCGGATTTGAAAGTTAGGAGCAATCATGGCCAGTGACAACGGAAAGAGCTTCCTCGACAAGTTTGCCGAGGTCTCTGCGAAGGTGGGAAACCAGGTTCACCTGCGTTCCCTGCGTGACGCCTTCGCGACCATCACGCCGCTCTATATCCTTGCGGGTATCGCGGTTCTTATTAACAACGTCGTGTTCCCTCTGTTCCCGCTCGATGCGGCGGGCCTTGCCAACCTTCAGACGTGGGGTTCGGCGATTACGCTGGGCACCCTCAACGTCTCTGCCATTATCTTGGCCGGATTGATTGGCTACAGCCTCGCTAAGAACAAGCGCTTCGATAATCCGCTTGCTTGCATGGTCGTCGCTATCTCTGCCTTCGTCATCATGATGCCGCAGCAGATCACCGCCACGCTTGCCGCCACGAGCCCACTGCTCACCGACAAGATCACCTCCGCCGAGGTCACGGGCGCCCTTTCGACTGCCAACACCGGCACCAACGGTCTGTTCTCGGCTATTATCATCGCCCTGCTTTCCGTCTCGCTCTTCATCAAGATTTCTGGCGTCGAGAAGCTCAAGGTTAAGCTGGGCGAGGGCGTGCCTCCCGCGGTCTCCAACTCCTTCAACGTCATGATTCCGATGCTGCTTAACCTCGCGGTCTTCGCTCTTGCCGCAGCCTTGCTCGCCGTGTGCGCCGGCACCGATCTGTGCACCATCATCTCCACGTGCATCTCCAACCCGCTCAAGAGCATCATGAACGCTGGTCCGTGGGCTGTTATCCTCATCTACACCCTTGCTAACCTGCTGTTCTGCGTCGGTATTCACCAGTCCACCATCTCTGGCGCTACCGTCGAGCCGATCCTGACCATGCTCATCGTCGACAACATGGCTACCTTTGCCGCCGGTGGCACCATCCAGCCCGATCACTACATGAACATGCAGATCGTTAACAGCTTCGCCCTCATCGGCGGCTCGGGCTGCACCCTCATGCTCCTGCTCGACACGCTCCTGTTCTCCAAAAACAAGGCTTCCGAGACCGTTTCCAAGATGGCTATCCTGCCTGGTCTGTTCAACATCAACGAGCCGGTTATCTACGGTTACCCCATCGTGTACAACCTGCCGCTCATGATCCCGTTTGTTCTCCTTCCCGACCTGTTCATCGGCATCACCTATGGCCTTACCTGCGCAGGCATCATCAGCCCCTGCATCGCCCAGGTGCCCTGGACCATGCCTCCCGTCATCAATGCCCTGCTCGCTACGGGCTTTGACTGGCGCGCTGGCGTGTGGCAGGCTATCGAGATTGTCATTGGCATGGCCGTCTACCTGCCCTTTATGAAGATTTCCGAGAAGGCAATCGCCAAGCAGGAGGCTCTCGCCGAGTAGAACGCCTAACGTTCGTCCCTTTCACCTTTGCGGGCGCCGGTACGCGGCGCCGGTGCCCGCAGCTCTCTCCCTTGTGTAAAGATGCAGGGGGGTGGGCACAATAGCCGCAAGGAATAAAACCAGTTGTCGTCTGCGCGCCGCGCAGTTATAAGGAGGAAACCATGAAGAAGATCATGCTCTGCTGCAATGCCGGTATGTCCACGAGCCTGCTGGTCCAGAAGATGCAGGCCGAGGTTGCAAACCGTGGTCTGGATATTGAGGTCGAGGCTCGTCCCATGAACGAGGCCCACGATCACCTGGACGAGTGCGACATGTTGCTGCTTGGTCCGCAGATCGGCTACACCAAGGGCGATTTTGAGAAGGAGGCCGCCGGTCGTTTTCCGGTCGAGGTCATCAACATGGTCGACTACGGCCGCATGAACGCTGCCGGCATCATCGACCACTGCGTCAGCGTGATGGGCTAGGTGCTCTGCATGGAGGATATGAACGAACTGCAGATGACCTGCTTTGAGATCATCAGCTACGTCGGTACCGCCAAGAGCATGTACATCAATGCCGTGCAAAAGGCCAAGGAGGGCGATTTTGACGCCGCCGAGGAGCTTATCAAGCAGGGCGACGAGGCCTATAACGGTGGCCACGATGTTCACATGGGGCTTCTGAAGAAGGAGGCCAACGGCGAACGTAACGGCGAGGCCCCGTTGATTTTGCTGCATGCCGAGGACCAGATGGCCGGCACCGAGACCATGCGCGTCATGGCGACGGAGCTCATCGAGGTTCACAAGCAGCTGCAGGCACTTCAGGCCTAGTCGGCGTTATCGCCGCGACGGACCGTGCGGTCCAACAGACAACATAGTCCCTTTGACGGGCGCCGGGAGCCTCCGCCTCCCGGCGCCTTTATTTTTGGGGATGGTCTTGCGCGGCCTGTTGGGCAGCCAATTGCGTTACCCCAGATAAAACCTGCCAAAACAAACCTGTCCCTTTTTGGTAGGTTTTTGCCTTGAGAGCGGTACCATACAGGCAATGTTTAAACGAGAAAGGTGGGCTCCCATGGAACCTAAGCAGTACTACATCGGCATCGACGTCGGCGGCACTTCGGTTAAGGAGGGCCTGTTCGACGAGGACGGCAACCTGCTTGCCAAGGCCAGCGTGCCCACGCCTCCTATCGTTGACGCCGCGGGCTTTGCCGCGGTGACCGAGGCTATCGACCAGGTGGTCGCCAAGGCACAGATTCCGCGTGCCTTTGTGGCGGGCATTGGCCTGGCCGTTCCGTGTCCCATCCCGGCGTCGGGCGATGCCAAGGTCAAGGCCAACATTGCCATTAACCTGCCCGAGCTGAGGGTCGCCATTCAGAAGCACTGCCCCGATGCGGTCGTTAAGTATGAGAACGATGCCAACGCCGCTGCCATGGGCGAGGCCTGGCTCGGTTCTGCCAAGGGCGTGCAGAACGTGGTGATGGTCACCATCGGTACCGGCGTGGGCGGCGGCGTTATCGTTAACGGCGACGTGGTATCGGGCGTTGTGGGCGCCGGCGGCGAGATTGGCCACATGTGCCTGAACCCGGCCGAGGAGCGCACCTGCGGCTGTGGCGGCCATGGCCATCTGGAGCAGTATTCCAGCGCCACCGGCGTGGTGAGCAACTACCTTGCCGAGTGCAAGAAGGCGGGCGTCGAGCCCATTGAGCTCACCGGCCCCTCCGATTCCAAGGACGTGTTCCAGGCCTGCCGCGAGGGCGACAAGCTCGCGCTGGCCGCAGCCGACACCATGGCCGACTACCTTGGCCGCGCCCTGGCGCTTATCGCCAACGTGGTCGACCCCGAGATGTTCCTGATCGGCGGCGGTGCGTCCGCCTCGGCCGATGTCTACCTCGACGCGGTTCGCGAGCACTTCCAGCACTACGCGCTTTCCGCCTCGCGCGAGACGCCCATTAAGGTCGCCTCGCTCGGAAACGACGCCGGCATCATCGGTGCCGCCTACGTAGCCCTGCGCGCCGCTGGCAAATAGCTGGTACAAGGGGGCCAGGTTACTTTGCACCAACATGGTGCAAAGGGGACAGCCTTGGCCCCATAGCTGCCCCAAAATATGCCGTGGCCCTTCCGTCTGCGAAGGCTCGGCATCGGCGTGCTACCATAGCTACGTCTAAGTACACATATCAAGTGGAGGATATCCATGGCAAACGTTCTTGTCTTTGGTCACCAGAATCCCGATAACGACGCCATCATGAGCGCCGTCGTCCTGTCCCAGCTGCTCAACCAGGTTGAGTATGCCGGCAACACCTACGAGGCCTGCGCCCTTGGTCAGCTTCCGGCAGAGTCCGCCAAGCTGCTCGCCGACGCTGGCATCGCCGAGCCTCGCGTGATCGAGTCCGTCGAGGCCGGTCAGCTCGTCGTCCTCACCGACCACAACGAGTCCGCCCAGTCCGTCGCCGGCCTTAAGGACGCCACGGTCTTTGGTGTTGTCGACCATCACCGCATCGGCGACTTCGAGACCGCCGGCCCGCTGCACTACATCTGCCTGCCCTGGGGCTCCAGCTGCACCATCGTCACCAAGCTCGCCGGCGTGCTCGGCGTCGAACTTTCCGACGTCCAGGCTAAGCTGCTGCTCTCGGCCATGATGACCGATACGCTCATGCTCAAGAGCCCCACCACCACCGATGTCGACCGCGCCGTCGCCGCCAAGCTCGGCGAGCAGGTGGGCGTCGACCCGGTCAAGTTTGGCATGGAGGTCTTCCTCACCCGTCCGTCCGGCTCCTTCACCGCAGCCGAGATGGTCGGCAACGACATCAAGATGTTCGAGCCCGCCGGCAAGAAGCTGCTTATCGGCCAGTACGAGACTGTCGACAAGAGCCGCGCGCTCGGCATGATCGACGAGATTCGCGAGGCCATGCGCGCCTACGCCGCCGAGAAGGGTGCCGACGGCATCGTCCTGTGCATCACCGACATCATGGAGGAGGGCTCGCAGGTCCTGCTCGAGGGCGAGACCGAGGCCGCTCAGAAGGGCCTGGGCATTGCCGACGAGCACGACGGCGTCTGGATGCCGGGCGTCCTCTCCCGTAAGAAGCAGGTCGCTGCCCCCATCATGGCCGCCTGCTAGGTTCTTTTGACCTAACACCGACGACCGGACCGCGGACGCCCCGCGCTCCGGTCGTTTTTTGTGCACGGCTCCGCGTCGTCTCTTGGACAGGCGTGCCCGCGCCGTTGAGCAAATAATGTTCAACCTGTGGTTCCGCTTTTCGGCCACGCCTGCGTGCTTGTCGTGCAGGGTAGGCTAGATGCAAGCGTAATACGTTAGAGCGCGGCGCCGCCACTTGGGCGGGCCGTGCTTTTTTAAGACGGGAGCCTTCCCGTGAAAGGAGCCGCCCATGGCAGCACCCGAGCAGCTGTTCAACGTCCGTGAGCGCAAGCGTTTTGAGCGTCACGACATCTGGGAGCGCATTGCCGAGAACGGCACGATTTCCGCCGCCGTCATGGTCTTCGCCGCCATTGCCGCCGTCATTTGCGCCAATACCGATGCCTACGAGGCCATCCATCACTTTTTGGAGACCCCGCTGTATGTGGGTCTGGGCAACCTTACGGCCGGTCTCACCGTTGAACTTTTCGTCAACGACTTCCTCATGGCGATTTTCTTTTTGCTAGTGGGCATTGAGCTTAAGTACGAGATGACGGTCGGCGAGCTCAAGAATCCGCGTCAGGCCATGCTTCCCATGCTGGCGGCCGTGGGCGGCGTCGTCGTTCCCGCCTGCATCTACCTGATCTTTAACCATGCCGGCGCCCACAACGGTTGGGCCATCCCCATGGCAACCGATATTGCCTTTGCGCTGGGCGTGCTGTCGCTTTTGGGCAATCGCGTGCCCAACGGCGTGCGCGTGTTCTTCTCGACGCTCGCCATCGCCGACGACCTCATCTCCATCGCCGCCATCGCCATCTTCTACGGTCAGAGCCCCAATCCGTTTTGGCTGGGTGCCGCCGCACTCGTGACCTGCGCGCTCGTGTGGCTCAACAAGACGCAGCATTACCGCCTTGCCCCGTACTCGGTGCTGGGTTTGCTGCTGTGGTTCTGCATGTTCAAGAGCGGCGTACATGCCACGCTTGCTGGCGTCATCTTGGCCTTTACCATCCCGGCCAAGTGCGGCGTTAAGCTCGATAGCCTCACCGATTGGTTGGGCGAGTGCCTGCCGCTGCTCGACGACCGCTACGACGACGAGGCACACATCCTGGGCCAGCATGACTTTACCGTCTCGACCACCAAGGTCGAGCGCGTCATGCATCGCGTGACCCCGCCGCTCATCCGCATGGAGCGTCTGATCTCCACGCCGGTCAACTTTGTGATTCTGCCGATCTTCGCGTTCGTCAACGCACAGGTTCGCCTGGTGGGCGTGGACATGAGCACGTTGCTCACCGACCCGGTGACGCTCGGCGTGTACTTTGGCATGCTGCTAGGCAAGCCGATCGGCATCTTTGGCATGACGTTCGCCTTGGTCAAGCTCAAGGCCTGCGAGCTGCCGCACAATGTCAACTGGCACATGATTGCCGGCGTGGGCATTCTGGGCGGTATCGGCTTTACTATGTCGATTCTCATCAGCGGTCTCGCCTTCCCGACGGCCCAGTTTGAGGTTCTGGCTGCTAAGGCCGCCATCCTTGCCGGTTCGGTCACCGCTGCCGTGCTCGGCATGATCTACATGAGTGTTGTCTGCAAACATCCCGCGCCCAAGGACGAGTAGGCGCGTAGAGACAGACGCCAAAACCTGCTCGAGCGCGTACGAAACGCGATTTTGAGTGGTACTTGCCACTTGCCAGACACCCCAGTGGCCAAAAAACGCCGTTTGTGAGTACTGTCACAAACGGCGTTTCATTTTAGGTGCAAAAAATAATGTACAAATCTATTCTGTCTGTTCATTAACGATTGCGTGGCTGGACGAAAAATGCCGATGCATCCTTCCAAAATCGGACACAAAAGGCCAAGACTGGCCTTTTTAATTCAAAATCGCTGTTACTAAAAAAGTAACAGTACTCATATTTGCTATTTTTTGACCACAGGCCTCAAGCTAGTCATTGGGGACGTTCTTAAATGACTAGTCGAGAGGGACACTCTTCGCGAGCGACCGAAAAGGATCGTCCCAAACTGCCGGCACAAAAGGAACGTCCCCAAGTGCCACATGCCATCTGGGAAGACTGTCCCCAACAACTAGTCGTTTAAGAACGTCCCCAATGACTAGGTTTATTCCACGGTGCCGTAGACGGCGCCCCAGCCGTGGGCGGCCAAGGCGGAGTTGAGCTGGTCGCAAAGTGACTGGCGGTCGTAGTAGCCGGGCGGCAAAAGGTTCACGATTTCCATGAGGTCGGGCGCCAGGTCCAAGATTTCTGCCTGTACGATTAGATCCAGACGGTCGATGGCGTGGCGGTCGTAAAACAGCCCATCGACCAGGCGCTGTAGGTCGCCGAATTCCTCGGCCTGGAACGATCCGTATTCCATAGTGCCTCCTTGGGCGCCTCATGCCGGCATGCGCGGCGATTCGTAATTTATTGCGATGGACTTAATCTATCACGGCTTCATAACGTTGCGGCGGTGGCGGTCTATACTTAGACGAACTGCAACGTACCGCTTCGCGAAAGGTCGCACCCCATGCAGACGATCTACCAGAAGATGGAAACCACCGAACTCGATGCCGCCATCGAGGCACTCAAAGCCGAGGTCGCCGAGGTCAAGGCCAAGGGCCTGGCGCTCGACATGGCCCGCGGCAAGCCGTCGCCCTCCCAAGTGGGCATCTCGCGCCCCATGCTCGATATCCTCAATGCCGACGCCGATTTGCACGACGGTAACGTCGACTGCTCCAATTACGGCTGTTTTGAGGGTATTCCTTCGGCACGCAAGTTGGCAGGGGAGTTCCTGGGCTGCCCCGCCGAGCAGACGCTCGTGCTGGGTTCGTCGAGCCTTTTGATCGAGCACGACATCGCCGGCATGTTCTGGCGTTGCGGTTCGTGCGGCAGCGAGCCCTGGGACGCCTACGAGGCCGCGCACGACGGCAAGAAGGTCAAGTTCCTGTGCCCCGTTCCCGGCTACGACCGCCACTTTGGCATCACCGCCGACCTGGGTATCGAGAACGTCCCCGTCGCGATGACCGACAACGGCCCCGACATGGACGAGGTCGAGCGCCTCGTTGCCGCCGACGATTCCATCAAGGGTATCTGGTGCGTGCCCAAGTATTCCAACCCCACGGGCATCACCTTTAGCGAGGACACTGTGCGCCGCCTGGTCGAGATGCCCACGGCTGCGCCCGATTTCCGCATCTTCTGGGACAACGCCTACTGCGTGCACGACCTGTACGACGAGACCGACGAGCTCGCCAACATCTTTGACCTCGCTCGTGCGGCGGGCACCGAGGACCGCGTGGTGGCCTTTGCCTCGACGTCCAAGATCACCTTCCCGGGCGCCGGCATCGGCTTTATCGGCGCGAGCCCCGCGGTCATCGCTGAGTTCTCCAAGCGCCTGAAGGCCGGTCTGATCAGCGCCGACAAGCTCAACCAGCTGCGTCACGTGCGCTTCCTTCCTACCATCGAGGCGGTCAAGGAGCACATGAAAAAGCACGCCGAGTTCCTGCGTCCGCGCTTTGAGGCCGTCGAGCGCAAGCTCACCGAGGGCTTGGGCGACACGGGCTGCGCCACCTGGACGCACCCCCGCGGCGGCTACTTTGTGAGCTTTGATGGTCCCGAGGGCTCGGCCCAGAAGGTCGCCGCGCTTTGCGCAGACTTGGGCGTCAAGCTCACGCCGGCCGGTGCTACCTGGCCCTATGGCAAGGACCCGCGCGACACCAACATCCGCATCGCGCCGAGCTATCCCACGGTCGAGGACCTGGAGGCCGCGCTCGATGTGCTGGTGCTGGCCGTTAAGCTTGTCGCTGCCGAGCTTGCGCGTGCCGAGCGCGCCTAACGCGCGGCTTCCCGTACTATCCGCACTTTCGATACGTAAAGGAGCGTATACATGGATTTGGGTATTTCCACCAACCCCACGCCAGAGCTCTACACCATTAAGGTAACCGGCGAGATCGATATCTC
>CABUGR010000003.1 GCA_902491135.1 uncultured Collinsella sp.
TGCCTGTCGACGACCGCACGCCCGGCTTTGGTGCCACGACGTTTTGCGATATCGAGGCCACTAACTGCCACGCGGCCGCTGCCTACATCACGGGCCTGCCCGAGAGTAAAGTAACGCGCCTGACGTTCCAGGATGTCCACGTGACCTTCGCGCCGGATGCCGAGCCCTTTGTGCCGGCCATGGCCTGTGGTGTGGAGCCGATGGTGCGTCAGGGCATCATTGCGCAAAACGTTGCCGTGCTCGACCTGCAAAACGTGGTGATCGAGGGCCAGGACGGCGAGGAGCTGCAGCTCCAGAACGTCGACAAGGTTATCCGTTCCTAACTCGGGTTGATGACCAGGGCTGCATTGTCGGATAAATCGGCAATGCAGCCCTTGTGCGATACGGCCGTGTGCGCTGCGCTACGCATCATGGTGAAAGGGAATACATGCTCAATAAAACGATTCCTGTTGGGGTCGATGGCTCGTCTGCCACGATTACGTCTTATGTTTTTGCCCCGACCGAAGATGCTTATGCTCTAAAACCGCTGCCTGCAGTTGTGGTCGTGCCAGGAGGCGGCTACGATCACGTTTCGCCGCGCGAAGGCGAGCCGGTAGCGCTCCGTTTGTTGGCGATGGGCTACCAGGCGTTTGTGCTGAACTACTCGGTTGCTCCGGCTGTCTATCCGCTGGCATTGCAAGAACTCGCGCGGGCGGTCGATACCGTCCGAAGCCATGCGGCAGAGTACTGTGTCGATCCTGATCGGATTACGGTCATGGGTTTTTCGGCCGGTGGGCATCTGGTTGGCTTGCTCGGGGCGCTTTGGGACCAACCTTGGCTTGCAGAGTCGATTGCGGCATCGCCTGAGTCGATTCGGCCTGACACACTTTGCTTGGGCTACCCGGTCGTAAGCTCGGGGGCCTATGCTCATCGTGGTTCATTTGAACACCTAACGGGTGCCGATGGCGCTTTGGCTCAAAAGTTGTCGATCGAGAATATGGTGGGCGAGGGCTTCCCCCGTACGTTCTTGTGGCATACCGCCGAGGATGCATCGGTACCAGTTCAAAATAGCCTCCTTCTTGCGCAGGCTCTTGCCGACCACGGGATTGGCTTTAGCCTACATGTCTTTCCGCATGGAAAGCATGGGGCATCGCTCGCCACGGCCCTAACGGCATTTAAGGGCTGCGCCGAGCATATTCAGCCACAAGTTCAGGGCTGGCCTGAACAGTTCGTTGCATGGGAGCGTGATGGACGATGAGCGAAAGTGTCTATACGCTGCGCGTTTCGAGGGCTGCGGCAGGAGCGTATCCAACGATTTCCGATGCCTTGGCGGCAGCCGATCAGCTCTATCCGGATGCCGAGCAACCGGTGATGATTCGCGTCGATCCGGGCGAGTATCGCGAGCGGGTCGAGATTCATCGCTCGCATGTGACGATTGAGGGAGAGACGGCCGACAGCGTGCGTATCGTGGGCAGCCTGGGTGCCAAGATGCCTTCGGAGGACGGCTCGGGCGTGGACGGCACGCTCGGCACGTTTAGGACCTATACCGTTTTGGTCGATGCCGACGACGTACGGCTCGAGAACCTCACAATCGTCAACGATGCGGGCGATGGGCGCGAGGTCGGTCAGGCGATTGCCCTGTATGCCGATGGCGACCGTCTGGTTGTCGATGCCTGCTGCATTAAGGGGCACCAGGACACACTGTTTTTGGGTCCGCTGCCGCCGCATGAGGCCAAACCGGGCGGATTCATTGGGCCCAAGCAGTTTGCGCCGCGTCGGGTGGGGCGCCAGTATTTTCGACGTTGCCGGATCGAGGGCGATGTCGACTTTATCTTTGGCGGCGCGCGTGCCTACTTTGAGGGGTGCGAGATTCGCTCACTCAACCGCGATATGGATGTCAACGGGTATGTAACGGCAGCCTCCACGCCTAAAGGCGAGCCGTACGGATTTGTGTTCCACGGTTGTTCGTTTACTGCACCGGATGGCGTGGCACCGGATTCGGTCTACCTGGGTCGTCCTTGGCGTGAATGGGCGCAAACTGTGCTGATCGATTGCTGGCTGGGGCGACATATCAAGCGCGAAGGCTGGTGGGATTGGAATAAGCCGGCGGCACACAACTGCGTGCAGTATGCTGGCGCGATTCTGCATGGGCCGGCGGATGATACTACCGGCTGGGTGCCGTGGGCGAATGAACTCGATGTGATGGCTGTCGCCCGGTACGCTCGCGAGCAGGTGCTTGCCGGTGTGGATGGCTGGGATCCCGAGGGCGGCGACGGTGATGCGGTTGAGACGGCTGAACTGTCTGCCAACGGCCGCACCGTGCACATCGAGACGTACTGCGAAGACGAACCTGCGCTGCGTGCCCGGCTGAAGCGCGAGGGGCGTTCGGCTGCTTTTACGGGCAAGACTCCTGCAGATTTTGAGGCATGGAAGATTGCGACCAGGACTCGTCTGTACGATGTTTTGGGCCTTTCGCTTATGGACCGCGTCCCGATTGAGATTCGTGAGCTCAGCCGCGTGCGGGTTGCCGGCGGCATCGTGCGCACCCATGCGATGCTGCAGGTGGAGCGCGACGTTTGGATGCCGTTCTACCTGCTCGAGCCGCAGTCGCCTAAGCTCGATGCGCGCGGCCGCAAGTGCTGCTATATCTGCCCGCATGGCCATCAGGGAGCGGGTGCTGCAAGCGTAGCCGGTGTTGCGGGCGTGCCGGCGGTCGATGATGCCGTGCGTAAGTTCAATTACGACTACGGTCTGCGTTTGGCGCGTATGGGTTACGTGACCGTCTGCCCCGACGCACGCGGTTGGGGATACCGTCGTGACTGGAAGGGCCAGGGCGATGACGAGAACAGCTACTTGCGAGGGACGTGCCTAAACCAGGCACGTATGGCCGAGCCACTGGGTCTTACGGTCGCGGGCCTCAACGCCTGGGATAACATGCGTCTGATCGATTACCTAGAGGCGCGCGGCGACATTGCCATGGACGACCTGGGCTGTTTTGGCTTTTCGGGCGGCGGATACATGACGCTGTATCTGGCGGCGCTCGGCCCACGCGTATGCAAGACGTTTGTCTCGGGCTACCTGTACGGTGTCGATGATTCGCTGCTGCACCTCAACGGCAATTGCAGCTGCAACTACACACCCGGACTTTGGCGCTTGCTCGACATGGGCGATATTGCCTCGCTTATTGCGCCACGCCCGTTGTTAGTGCAGAGCTGCGAAGAAGATCATCTGAACGGTTCGCGCGGGCTGAAAAATGTCGATGAACAGCTCAAGATCGTGCGCGATGCCTACAAGTTGCTGGGCCGCAGAGATGCTCTGCGGCACGAGGTGTGTCCGGGTGGACACCATCTGGGAGTGACACATCTTGTCGAGGATATCGAATGGCTCGATTCGCACGTTGCGAAATGCGACCGTGCATAGCCCCTCGGCATGCTGCAAATAAACGGTACGTACCTGTATGGCCGCCAATGGGCGGATGAGGAGAAGATTATGGAAACGAAGAGCTTGAGTGAATCGACCATTTGCTGCTTTGGCGACTCAACGACCTGGGGCGACAACGGCTGCGGTGGGGGAGGCAACGACATCTCGTGGACCTCGCATCTGGGCGCGTTGCTGGGAGGCGCGGTCATCGAGAACTTTGGCATCAAGGGCTCGCGCATCGCCGTCAAGGCCGACCGCAGCGATTCGTTTGTCGAGCGCCTGGACGGTATCGACGATGCGGCCGATATCTACATTGTCTTTGGCGGCGTCAACGACTTTAGCCGCAACGTGCCGCTTGGCGAGTTGGGCAGTACCGATGTGCATGAGTTCTACGGTGCGCTCGATTACCTGATCCGCACCATCACGGCACGCTCGCCTCGGGCAAAGCTCGTGTTTATGACGCCGTGCAAGACGAGCGGTAAGCACGAGAAGGATATCCCGGCAAGCGATGAGCTCAATCACCTGGGGTTGACGCAGGTCGCCTACGTGCGGGCGATGCTCGAAGTCTGCGACCGCTACTCCGTTCCGGTGATTGACCTGTATGCGCAAAGTGGCATCAGCCCGTTTTTGCCAGAGCACCGCGAGCTCTATATGCCGGACGGTCTGCATTACAGTCCTGCCGGCTATGAGCGCCTGGCGCATCGCATCGCCGCGGGTCTCACCGCCGTTTGCCGCTAAAAGTCTGCCGTTTGCGGGGAATATAGGGTTAACGTTCACCCTATATTCCCCGTTCGCGTTACACTAAGGGTAACGTTCACCTATCGTTTATGTCAGAGGGGACAGCAATGGGTTGCAATCAAATCCTGGACCGTTATATCGAGCAGTTGATCGAAACCTCTACGCCGCAGGCGCCGGCTTGGAATATCGAAAAGATTCGCGCCGGCAAGGAGAACACCTGGAACTATATCGACGGCTGCATGATCAAGGCGCTCATCGAGCTGTATGAGATTACGGGTGAGCAGCGCTACCTGACCTTTGCCGATGACTACATCGATTTCTTTGTCCAGGACGACGGTACCATCAAGCATTACAACCCGCAGGAGTACAACCTCGATAACGTCAATGCGGGCAAGACCCTCTACAAGCTGTATGACCTGGTGGGCAAGCCCAAGTATCGCGCCGCCATGGATACCATCTACCGCCAGCTCGAAACCCAGCCGCGCACCAAAGAGGGCGTGTTTTGGCACAAGGCCGTCTACCCCAACCAGATCTGGCTCGACGGCATGTATATGGCGCAGCCGTTCTACATGCAGTATGAGCTGAGCTTCCACAACCGTCGTGCCTGCTCGGACAGCTTCCATATGTTCCAGGTTGTGCATGACCTGATGCGCAACCCCCTCAACGGTCTGTACTATCACGCTTACGACGCGAGTCGCAAACAGTTCTGGTGCGACCCGGTCACCGGCCTTTCGGCTAACTTCTGGCTGCGCGCCGAGGGCTGGTTCGCCATGGCGCTCATCGACACGTGGGAGCTCATGCCGCCTTCGATGTCAGCCGAGAAGGACGAGATCCGCAAGATGTTCCACGATCTGATCGACGCCATGCTGCCGTATCAGGACGAGAAGACCGGCATGTGGCACCAGGTCATCAACCTGCCCAATATCGCCCCTAACTACCTAGAGGAGTCGGGCAGCGCCATCTTTGCCAACGCCATCATGAAGGGCGTGCGTCTGGGCGTGCTGGGCGAGCGTTACTATCAGTACGGCCGTCGCGCCTTCGATGGCATCTGCGAAACCTGCCTGTCCGAGTGTGACGGGCAGCTGGCGCTCGACAACATCTGCCTGGTTGCGGGCTTGGGAAACACCGCGCACCGCGAGGGCACGTTTGATTACTACATGAGCGAGCCCGTGGTCAAAAATGATGCAAAGGGTGTGGCGCCGCTGGTGCTTGCCTATATCGAGACCATGCATCACGACAAGCTGGCCGGTAAGCGCGATCCGCTCGCCCCCTCGGGCGTGTGCTCCATCGAGGACCCGTTTGGCGGATACACCCCGGGCATCAACGCTCATAAGGGATGTGAATAACGTGGGGGCTATTACTCCGGGTGTGCGTTTGCACGACCTTCCGCAGGGGACCGTCGAGGAACGCATCCGCATGGCGGGAGAGCTGGGCTTTTCGTGCATTCAGCTGCCGAGCAAGGTGCTCTACGCATCGATGGGGATCGATCGAGGCGGCCTGACCCGCGAGCTTGCCGACCATTTGCGTGCGGTGCTCGACGAGGCGGGCGTTTCGGTCGCCGTGCTCGGCTGCTATAAGAATTTGGCGACGCCCAATCGCCAACAGCTCATGGATAACATTGCCGAGTACGAGGCATGCCTGAACTTTGCCCAGATGCTCGGCGGATGCCCGGTTGGCACCGAGACCGGTCGCCCCAATGCGCAGAACCGCGTTGCTGACGACCGCATGACCGATGGGGCACTCGAAGCGTTTGCAGACGGACTTGCACACGTCTGCGATCGGGCCGAGGCCGTGGGCGGGCAAATTTTGATCGAGCCCGGTTGGAACGAGACGGTTAATACTCCGGATCGCTGCCGTGAGGTGCTGGAGCGCGTCTCGAGCCCGTCGCTCGGCGTGATCTATGACCCAGTGTCGCTGCTGCACCCCAGTGTCGTTGACGAAGCGCAGGAAATCACCGCGCGCATGCTCTACTTATGCGGCAGTAAGATCCGCGTGCTGCACGCCAAGGATTTTGAGATCGTTGATAACGAGGACGGAGCCGGATGGTGCGACGGTACGGGTTCGCGCCTGGTGTGTCATGGCGTGGGCGAGACGGGACGATATGACTTTGAGCCTGTGGTGGCCTGGGCGGCTGCCGCCTGCCCTGGGATTCCCTGCGTGGTCGAGAACAGCGTACCGGCGACGGCGGCTGACTGCCTGGCGACACTCGAGCACATGTCTGCTCGCTGCGGGGCTTCTCATCGCGAGTTATAGCATTGGCTTTTGCCGTGTCGGCAGATTGAGATTACCTGTATGGGGGCGGCGGTGAAGGGTCTTTATCGTCGCCCCCATTGGATTGCATTAAAAAGGGGAGTTGCGTGGCTATCCACATTGTCGAAGAGGCGAATCGTTGCCTAGGTTGTAAAAGGGCGTTCTGTCAGATTAAGGGCTGCCCGGTTCAGACGCCTATTCCGCAGGTCATCGACCTGTTCAAACAGCGTCGTCTAGAAGAAGCGGGCGAGCTGCTGTTCCAGAACAATCCCATGAGCGCGGTCTGCTCCATGGTTTGCAACCATTCGGGCCAGTGCGAGGGCGCGTGCATCCAGGGCCGCAAGGGCACACCCGTACATTTCTCGAGCATCGAGAACTATATCTCAACAGCGTATTTGGATCGTAAGGAGTGGACGCCCGCGCCGTCGTGCGGCAAACAGGTTGCTGTGGTCGGTTCCGGTCCTGCCGGTATTACCGTGGCCATTAAGATGGCCCAGCTGGGCTGTGCCGTCACGGTATTTGAACAGCGCCCCGAGATCGGCGGTGTGCTGGAGTACGGTATCCCCGAGTTCCGCCTGCCCCGTGCGCTCGTGCAAAAGTACCGCCACGTGATGTGCTCGCTCGGCGTGCGCGTGCGCCCTTCGACCACCATCGGCGGCGCGTTGCACATCGATGACCTGCTGCGCGACGGCTACGATGCGGTCTTTGTTGGTACCGGTACCTGGCGAGCTCGAAAGTTGGGTATTCCCGGCGAGTCGCGCGGCAACGTGCTGTTTGGCATCGATTACCTGGTCGATCCCGCGAGCGTGGCAATCGGGCAGAACGTGGCGGTCATCGGTGCCGGCAATGTTGCCATGGATGTTGCCCGCACAGCCCTGCGCTCGGGCGCTCGCAAGGTCACCGTGTATGCCCGCTCGCGCCATATCTCGGCCATCGATGACGAGGTGGAGCTGACCGAGCTTGACGGTGCCGAGATTGTGTGCGGCAAGGCGATCTGCGCCATCGACGATAACGGTCCGGTGTTCGAAACGGCTATCTTTGACGAGGACAACAATGTGGTGGGCTACGAGGAAGAGCTCGACCATGCGTCTGCCGACACAGTTGTGATTGCGGCTTCGCAGGTGCCCAAGGACAAGCTTGTGCTTACGACGGGTGGCTTGGAGACCGACCATCGCGGCCTTCTTTCGGTCGATGAGAACGGCATGACCACCGTGCCCGGTGTCTTTGCCGCCGGTGACGTGGTTAACGGCCCGCTCACCGTGGTTCATGCCGTGGCAGGCGCCAAGCTCGCCGTCGAAGGCATGACTGCCTATTTGGGTCTCTAACACATCCCATCCATTAGTTGCGGTGAAATACGGACTGTTTTGGCTGTGAAAAGCCTTATCTACTCCGTATTCCACCGCAACTTTTTTGCTGGACGGTAAAAAGGCGGGGGAGGACGTACGCTCGTGAGCTTGGTGGGTGCTGATACGATAGGTACGTCTGCAAGTGCCGCCGAGCGGCTTAAACGAAAGGAAGCCTGTATGGAGTCATCCGCCTATCCAATGCTCTTTAGCCCCATCAAGGTCGGTACGACTGAGGTCAAGAACCGCGTCTTTATGCCGCCGGTGTCCACGAACTTGGCCGATCATGGCTATGTGACCGACGACTTGGTCGATCATTACCGCGCCCGTGCCAAGGGCGGCGTGGGCCTCATCATTACCGAGGTCGTGACGGTCGAGCCCACCTATACCTATCTGCCGGGTGACATGTGCTGCTACGACGACACGTTTATCCCCGGCTGGGAAAAGCTCGCCGCAGCTGTCCACGAGTACGGCTGTAAGATCATGCCGCAGCTTTTCCACCCCGCCTACATGGCCTTTAACATTCCGGGCACGCCGCGCCTGATCGCTCCGTCCTTTGTGGGCCCGTCTTACGCCCGCGAGGCACCGCGTCCCATCACGGTCGATGAGATCCACGAGCTCACGCATCAGTTCGGTGACGCCGCCGTGCGCATGCAGAAGGCCGGTGTCGATGGCGTCGAGGTCCATGCGGCACACGCCCACGGCATGCTCGGCGGCTTTTTGACTCCGCTCTACAACAAGCGCACCGACGAGTACGGCGGCTCGCTCGACGCCCGCATGCGCTTTTTGCTCGAGGTCATCGCCGAGATTCGCGAGCGCTGCGGCAAGGACTTTATCATCGACGTCCGTATCTCGGGCGATGAGTACACCGATGGCGGTCTGACCCTCAACGACATGATCTACGTCTCGCGTCGCCTGGAGAAGGCCGGCGTCGACATGATTCATGTGTCGGGCGGCACCACCATCAAGCGCGGTTCCGCGATTCCTGCCGCCGGCACGCAGCAGGCCTCGCACGCTGCCTGCTCGCGCGAGATCAAAAAGCACGTCAACATTCCCGTCGCCACCGTCGGCCGCATCAACGAGGCCTGGATCGCCGAGGAGCTGATCGAGGACGGCGCTGCTGACATCTGCATGATGGGCCGCGCCAATCTGTGCGATGCCGAGTTCTGCAATAAGGCCGCTGCCGGCAACGCCGACGACATCCGCCCCTGCATCGGCTGCCTGCGCTGCCTGAACGGCATTATGTTTGGCAAGCGCATCTCCTGCACCGTCAATCCCGATGTTGAGCGCGACGAGGCCGGCTACGAGCCTGCCGCCGAGGCTAAGAACGTGCTGGTTGTGGGCGCTGGTCCTGCGGGCATGGAGGCAGCCTACATTGCTGCCAAGCGCGGCCACAACGTAGTGCTCGTGGATAAGCAGGACGAGCCGGGTGGCGAGATGCGCATCGCGGCCGTTCCGCCGGCAAAGCAGGAACTCACCCGTGTGATCAAGTATCAGTATCGTCGTCTGGCCGAGGCCGGCGTGAAGTGCGTATTTGGCACCGAGCTTACTGCCGAGGACATTCAGCGCGACTACGCCGGCTACGAGGTCGTCCTGGCTTATGGCGCCGAGCCCATCGTTCCGGCCTTCATGCAGGGCTTTAAGCAGGTTATGACGGCCGACGACCTGCTGGGCGGCAAGGCTTTCCCGGGCAAGAAGATCGTCATCGTCGGCGGCGGCACCGTCGGCTGCGAGACGGCCGATTACCTGGCCCCGCTGGTCAACGATCTGTCGCCGGCCAATCGCGACGTCACCGTCATCGAGATGACCAAGACGCTCGCCGCCAACGAGGGCGGCGCCGGTCGCGCGGTGCTCATCACGCGCATGCTCTCCAAGGGCGTTCACGTGCTGACCGAGGCCAAGGTGACCGAGATTACCGAGGATGCCATCAGCTACGAAAAGGACGGCGAGATCCACACCATCGCCGATGCCGATACGCTGGTACTTGCCATGGGCTATCGTCCCAATACCAAGTTGGCCGACGACCTTGCTGCAGCCGGCGTTACCACCCACGTGTTGGGCGATGCCAACAAGTGCGGCAACATCCGCGACGCCATCGGCGATGGCTACAAGGTTGCTTGCGAGCTCTAGTCAACCCCTTGGTGCATGTGAGGCCTATCCCCGCGGCGTCAGTCGGTAGATAGCAAAAAGCGGCGGTCGTCCCGTACATGGGACGACCGCCGCTTGCGTTAGCTGCAATGAGTCGTGCGATTAGAGGCCCAGGATCTCCTTGACCTTGGCGATGATGGCCTCGTCGGTTGCGTTGGCAAAGAAGTACTCCTGGAAGTGTTCGCCGGCAAGTGCGCCCTTCACCAGGTCCTGATCGATCTCGCCCAGAACGTCGACGAGCGGACGCATAGTCACAGCGCGGACGCCGTCGAGGATCTTCTTGTTGCGCTGCTCGGGCTCAACACGCTCGGCAGGATAGCCGTTGCCCGAACCAAAGCCAAAGAGCTTCTCAAAGGTGTACTCGAGGTTGAGCTCCTGGCCCCAGCCGTTCTTGAGGGCGAAGGGCATGGCGACAGCGTTACCGTCGTTGACCTGGGCAAAGGTGTAGGCATCGAGCGGGTCGGCAACATGGCCGCACAGCACGCCGGGGAAGGAGTTGCAGGCGAGCATGGCGCCCTCGCCGGTGCCACAGCCGGTTACGACGTAGTCGGCAGCGCCGGAGTTCAGCAGCACGGCGGCAAGGATGCCGTTCTGCACGTAGGTGAGGGGCTTGGAGTCGGCGTCGGCATACATGCCATAATTAAAGACGGTGTGGCCCATGGGCTCGACAACCTTCTTAAGGGCAGCCTCGATCATAGGGTTCTTGGAGTTCTGAGAGTTTTCGTTGATCAGAGCGATTTTCATTGCGAATTACCTTCCTATTTCTAACTTGCGGTGGAATACGGACTGTTTTGCCTGATAGAAGCCAAAACCAATCCTTATCTCACCGCAACTCAAATGAAAAACGAGTGGATGAAACCTGATGTGGGCAGTTGCGGTGACGCTTATTGAGGCTGCTTTCCAATGTATGCGAGGATGCCGCCGTCGACGTAGAGGATGTGGCCGTTGACGAAGTTCGACGCGTCGGAAGCCAGGAACACGGCGGGGCCCTTCAGGTCCTCGGGCGTGCCCCAACGGGCGGCCGGCGTCTTGGCAATGATGAACTGGTCAAACGGGTGGCGGCTGCCGTCGGGCTGCGTCTCGCGCAGCGGTGCGGTTTGCGGCGTGGCGATGTAGCCGGGCCCAATGCCGTTGCACTGGATATTGGCCTCGCCAAACTCCGAGCAGATGTTCTTGGTGAGCATCTTGAGTCCGCCCTTGGCGGCAGCATAGCCGGCGATGGTCTCGCGACCCAGCTCGCTCATCATCGAGCAGATGTTGATGATCTTGCCGTGGCCCTTGGCGATCATGCCAGGCAGGCAGGCCTTTGACACGATAAACGGTGCGTTGAGGTCGATATCGACGACGCGGCGGAAGTCCTCGGCGCTCATGTCGAGCATCGGGGTACGCTGGATGACGCCGGCGTTGTTGACCAAGATGTCGGGCGTGGTGCCAAAGTCGGCCTCGATCTTGGCGATGAGTTCGGCGACGACAGTCTCGTCAGTGACGTCTGCCACGTAACCATGAGCCTCAAAGCCCAACTCGCGGTAGTGCTTCTCGGCCTCGGCTACCTTGTCGGCGTGACGTGCGTTAAAGGCGATCTTGGCGCCAGCCTCTCCGAGCGCCTCGGCGATAGCCATGCCAATGCCATAGGTGGCGCCGGTTACCAGTGCGACCTTGCCGTCCAGACGGAAGCTGTCCATAAGATCAGACATAGCGATCCTTTCAAAAGAAACGTTCATCTATATAAGTCTTGCTTTTCATACAAGGTCAGTATAGGTGAAGCGGCGTAATAGCCACCCCTTATTCCCTAAAATCAGGTGAACGTTCACTTTTAAAAGGTAAACGGTAATCTCGCCCTTGCCGCGCGGACGTTTATTCGCTCTGTTCCTGCGTGCCCTCTGCGATCATGTTGCGGTTGTACACCAGGTGCAGATACATCGCGTCGTGCGCGGCGGTGGGATTGCGCGAGGCGATGGCGTCGGCCACATCGCGGTGCGTGCGGATAGTTTCCTCGACGAGCTTTTTGCCGGTCACGTCGATAAAGAGGGGGACGGATGCCTTGAGCACGCCCGTCAGGCGGGGAACGACGAGGTTTCCGGAGCTCTCGGCAATGGCATTGTGGAACGCGGTGTCGGCGGCGGAGTAATCCTCACCGGCCTCGGCCAGGCGCTCGGATTCGTCGCAGAGCTTTTTGATACAGACGACCTGGTCGTTGGTTGCGTGCTCGGCTGCCATGTGTGCCATCTGCGGCTCGATCATAAAGCGCACCTCGAGTAGGTCGCGCGCCAGACGCTGCTTGTCGTCGATAAAGGTAAAGCCCAGCGGGTCGTCGGCAACGCCGGGGTTTGACGCCACATAGGTGCCCGAACCCTGCTTAATGCGCACGATATTGCGCGACTGCAGCAACTTCATGGCCTCGCGCACGGTGCTCCTGCCGGCGCCCAAGCGCTCGACCAGCACGGTTTCCTTAGGCAGGCGATCGCCTTGCTCAAGGTGTTCATCAAGAATCAATTGAATGATTTTCTCCGATATTTGCTCGGGGAGTCCCGATTCGGCGCGGGCCATAGCTATACCTCTCATTACAAAATTCATCTGAACTATTTTAGCGCACACGGATGCAATATTGGCCGCTGGATTTGAGTCGGGCGGCTTAGATATACCGTTCGCAGCGCAAATACGACCGTTTACCAAATACATCAGATGTATTTCGAACAAATTTCAAAATAAAACATCAGACCTTTCCAAAACACGCTATAGTCATCAGACGAATTCAAAAGGTCTGATGAATTGGAGGAAAGATGTCAGACCCAACGTTTATGGCCGACCCCACCAGGCTGGTCATCGCCGCTATCGTGGGCATCGCGCTGCTGCTTGCGCTCATCATTAAGTTCAAGCTGCATCCTGTGCTTTCGATGATGGTCTCGGCGCTCGCGATCGGCATCGGCGCCGGTATGCCGCTCGACCTGGTGGCGGACACTGTCACCAAGGGCGTGGGAACCACGCTGCAAAACATCGCCCTGCTCATTGGCCTCGGCTCGATGTTTGGCCAGATTCTTGAGGAGAGCGGCGGCGCCAAGAAGATCGCCCAGACCTTCATCGATACCTTTGGGCAGGGTCATTCCAGCTGGGCGCTGGGCATTACCGGTCTGGTTATCGGCACTACGGTGTTCTTTGAGGCCGGCGTGGTCGTTTTGATCCCACTTGCGTTTAGTGTGGCATCCCAGACCAAGAAGTCGACGCTCTACTACGGCATCGCGCTGCTCGCGGGACTGGCCGCTGGCTATGCGTTTGTGCCGCCTTCGGCCGGTTCGGTTTTGGTCGCCGGCACGCTCGGTGTCGACCTGGGCACCATGATTCTTGTCGGTATCCCTACCGCCTTCATCGCCATGGCGATCGCCGGCGTCATCTGGTCGCATCTTTACCGATGTTCCGGAGCACTTTACCTCTGCCGAGGGCGCGAGCGACGAAAAGGAGCTTCCCTCCTTTGGCATGGTGCTTGCCATCGTGCTCACGCCGCTTTGTCTGATTTTGCTGGGCACGCTGTCTTCTTATATCCCCATGCCCGCCGAGCTCGCCTCGATTCTCGCCTTCCTGGGCAAGCCGTTCGTCGCTTTGACGCTCGCCACGCTCGTCGCGATGTATCTGCTGGGCGCGCGCCGCGGCTACTCCGGCGCCGAGCTCAAGGCCTTGCTCGACCGCTCTCTTAAGCCCGTCGGCATGATCTTGCTGGTTATCACCTGTGGCGGCGTCATTCGCTGGATGCTGCAGGACTGCGGCTTGGGGCAGGTTATCGGCCCTATGCTCGAGGCTTCACCGCTGCCTTTGGTGGTCGTTGCCTTTTTGATTGCCGTCATGGTGCGTGCCTCTGTCGGCAGCTCCATCGTCGCTATGACCATGGCATCGGGCATTATGGCCGCCATGCCCGCGGTTGCCGGAGCCTCAGTGCTCATGCGTGCCGCTATCTGTCTTGCTATCTGCGGCGGTGCCACGGCCCTCTCGCACGTCAACGATGCCGGTTTTTGGATGTGCTCCTCGTTCCTGGAGATTGACGAGAAGACCACCCTCAAGTCCTGGACCATTATGGAGACGCTCATCGGCCTTTCGGGTCTTGCCTGCGCCCTGGTGATTTCGTTCTTCGCCTAGTTCGCGTAGCTAAGCATCTTTTGCCGAGTGCATCGCTCGGTACCCATTTACACCTGATTCATTAACCAACGATTGGTACAACTGTTCAAATCAAAAGAGGAGAGCATCATGGACGAGAAGACCAAGGCACAGATTCAGCAGGAGGCAGCCGACCTGGTTGCCAAGCTGCAGCCGCGTTCCGGCAAGTTTCGCACCATCAGCCCCGAGA
>CABUGR010000004.1 GCA_902491135.1 uncultured Collinsella sp.
CGAGCTCGACATCGACGAGCTGGGCCTTTCGCTCGAGGAGCTCAACGACATCGACCGCGTCTACGTGATCGCTTGCGGCACCAGCTATCACGCTGGCCTCATTGCTAAGAATCTTATCGAGGGCTGGGCTCGCATCCCCACCGAGGTTGAGGCGGCCAGCGAGTTCCGTTATCGCAATCCCATCATCACGCCGACGACGCTCGTCGTTGCCGTGTCCCAGTCGGGCGAGACGGCCGATACCCTTGCCGCCATTCGAGACGCGCGCATCAAGGGCGCCAAGGTCTTCGGCATCACCAACGTGGTGGGCAGCCCCGTGGCGCGTGAGAGTGACGGCGTCATCTACACCAAGGCCAACAAGGAGATCGCGGTCGCCTCGACCAAGAGCTTCATCGGCCAGGTCGTGAGCCTCACGCTGCTGGCTTTGCTGTTGGCGCAGGTCAAGTACCGTCTGACCACCAAGCAGGCGCGCATGCTGTTCCGCGAGCTTTCCGATACGGCCGAGCAGATCCAGTGGATTTTGGATACGCAGACCGATGCCGTGCATGAGGCCGCCCTGCTGTGCAAGGACGCGCAGTCCGCACTGTTCGTGGGTCGCGGCATGGGCGCCGCTATTTCCTACGAGGGTGCGCTCAAGCTCAAGGAGGTCAGCTACCTGCACGCCGAGGCCTACGCCGCCGGCGAGATGAAGCACGGCCCCATTGCCCTGATCGACCCGGGCTTCCCTGTCATCGCTGTGGCCACCAAGAGTGCCACCTACGACAAGACCGTGTCGAACCTCATGGAGTGCAAGGCGCGCGGCGCCAAGGTCATCGTCGTTGCCACCGAGGGCGACGAGGAGATCAACAAGATCGCCGACTGCATCATCCGCGTGCCAGCAGTCCGCGACGTGTTCAGCCCCATCACGGCGAGCGTCCCGCTGCAGCTGCTCGCCCGCGAGGTCGCCATCCTGCGCGGCTGCGATGTCGATCAGCCCCGAAACCTCGCTAAGAGCGTGACCGTGGAATAGTTGGTTCCGCCGTTCTAGCGACTAAGGCCCGGCTCCGCATCAAGACGGAGCCGGGCCTTTTCTGCATTTGCCCAGATAAAACCTGCCAAAATGAACCTGTCCCTTTTTGGCAGGTTAGCGGAGCTTGCTGGTCTCGAAGTACTCGGGGAACTGGTCCAGAACCTCGGTCTGGTTGCGGAACATCATATGCAGGTGCTTGCTGACCAAAAAGCTCGCTTCGATGGGGTCGCGACCGGCGATAGCGCGGCGAATCTGCTTGTGCTCGTTCACGATGTCCTGATTGTCGAGAACCTGCGTGGCGGCGCGCAGCCAGCGGAAGCGCTCCAGGTCGGCATTGGTCTCTTCGAGCCACGACCACACGGTGCTGCGACATGCGATGCTAAAAATCATGTGATGCATGAGGTTGTCGCTCAAAAAGAAGCCGATGCGATCCTCTTCGGCCATGGCCTTTTCCTGCAGCGCGATGGCGCGGTCGAGCTGCTCGATGCCGGCCGACGTGGCGCGTGCACAGCATTCCACGATCACCTGCTTTTCCAGATGTTCGCGGATGTAACAGGCACTCTCGGCAAGGGTGAGGTTGATGGGTGAGACGTAGGTGCCGCTTTGGGGCACGGTGCGCACCAGGCCCTCTTGCGCCAGACGCACCAGTGCCTCGCGCACGGGCGTGCGACCCATGTCCAGGTCATCGCAAAGCTGCTTGACGCCCAGCTTTTCGCCCGGCTTGTAGTCCAGGTAGACGATTTTGCGTCGAATGGTGTGGTAGGACTGGTCCTGTAGGCTCGTTTCCTGCTCGCCGACGTGCATCGATTCTTCCATAGCGCCTCGCAACTGTTCTATCAAACTCATATGTCAGTTGTTAATTATGCCGCGAATCAGCTCTCCGCGGTGGGTAATTCGGCTCTTGCCTGAGAACTATTGCGGCATCTTAGTCTGTGTTTGCGCAAGGCTGCGCTCAATGTTGCCGTATCATAAGCCGTCGCAAACGTGAAATAGAAAGAAGGAATCCCATATGCAACTGGCAAACATCGTACGCGAGCGCTGGAAAGGCGTCTTGTTCTGCCTGATCATCGCCATTCCCGCGACGTTGCTCGGCAAACAAATTGAGGTGGTCGGCGGTCCGGTATTTGCCATCCTCTTTGGCATGGTCCTGGCGCTCGTCTTTCCCAAGAATCGTCGCGAACAGCTCGCCGCTGGCGTCACCTATACGTCCAAAAAAGTCTTGCAGTACGCGGTTATCCTGCTTGGCTTTGGCATGAACCTCTCCCAGATTCTGTCCAAGGGCGCCCAGTCGCTGCCGATTATCGTGGCGACGATCTCGACCTCGCTTGTCATCGCCTTTGTGCTCTGCCACGTTATGAACGTGCCGGGTAAGATCGCGACGCTTGTGGGTGTGGGTTCGTCGATTTGCGGCGGTTCGGCCATCGCTGCGACCGCACCCGTCATCGATGCCGACGATCGCGAGATTGCCCAGGCCATTTCGGTCATCTTCCTGTTTAACGTTATCGCGGCGCTCGTGTTTCCGACGCTTGGCGGCATGCTCGGGCTGACCAACGAGGGCTTCGGCCTGTTTGCCGGTACCGCCATCAACGACACCTCGTCCGTAACGGCTGCGGCGAGCGCTTGGGACAGCATGCATCCCGGCGCCAATGTGCTCGAGAGCGCCACGGTGGTCAAGCTCACCAGGACGCTGGCCATCATTCCCATCACGCTGGCGCTTGCTTGCTGGCAGATGCATCTGGCGCGCAAGGCCGGCGGCGACGCTAGGAGCACGTTCTCGCTTAAACGCGCGTTTCCCATGTTTGTGCTGTTCTTTGTGCTGGCGAGTGTGATCACCACGGTGCTTCAGCTTCCCGTGTCCATCACGGCGCCCATCAAGGAGCTGTCGAAATTCTTTATTGTGATGGCCATGGCGGCTATTGGTTTTAATACCGATATCGTTGAGCTGGTCAAAAAGGGCGGCAAGCCCATCGCGCTGGGCTTTTGCTGCTGGATTGGCATTGCGTGCATGAGTTTGGGAATGCAGCACGTGCTGGGAATCTGGTAGAGAAGTAGCTTATTTGCGTGCTGCGTGCTGGTGAGCGCATTCTCACGGTGGAGCGATAGGAGCTCTTGCGGGTATGGCTTGTCCGCAGGTTTATAAGTCCCGAAGAGCTCTTATCGCCCCGCCAGGATGGCGATGCGGGGCAACACCTATACTCGCAGGACGGCGCTTTCTGCCCTATAGTGTTTGGTGAGCAATATTGTTCAATTTTGAAACACTCGGTCGTGCGATCGCCGGCGGTTGCACGTCGCTGCAGACAGGGGCAAATCATGGATAGCGATGCCAAGCTGAACATCTTGACCGATGCCCTGGCTGCTGCCGGGGCATCGGCATTGGCAATCGATGCGCGTGGGGACGTCGCGATCTCGACCATGAATGACGCGGCGCTTGAGCGGGATGTGGCGGTTTTTGTCGCTGAGCGCCTCGACCGTATAGGAGACGGTGCGCGTCTGGTTATGGGGCGTGCGGGTGCGCGCCTGAGCCTGACCGTTCGCCCCACCGACAAAGAGGGCGGGGGCCTTTGGGTCGTCGTGGTCCGCAAGGTGCGCGGCGCCGCGGCGCATGCGGGTATCGAGTGGCTCAACGCCGACGAGGTTGAGGCCCGCTACGAATCGAGTGCGTACGGCATCGTTGAGGGGGCGACCTCGGTGGCTGCGCCGGTCGCCGAGAGCTACGCACGCGGTGTGCCCCTTATGCTCGAGGGTGAGCTGGGAGCGGGCCAGGTCGAGATCGCCAAGCGCCTCTATCTGGACGGTCCTTTTGCCGGTCAGCCCTTTGTTTCCGTTGCGCTCGATGAGCTCACCGAGCGCGGTTGGCGCCATGTGCTCAAAAGCGCCGAATCGCCGCTGTTCCAAACGGGGCTGACCCTTTGCATTGAGGGCTGGAATGCGGTTGGCCCCCAGCGCCTCCGCGAGCTGGTCTCCACGATGACCGACACCGCGTTGGCGACGCGCTGCCATGTGGTGCTGACAGCGAATGACATGCCGGGCGGCGGCGAAAGTGATCAAGCCGCCTTTGTGACCGAGCGCCTCGCCTGTGCGGTGAGCGTGGCGCCGGCAATCGCCGAGCAGGGAGCCGCGTCGACGAAGGCTGCGCGCTATTTGGAATATCTCGCTGATGCATTTGGGACGGCAGCGCCCACGCTGTCTGCCGCGGCGACGAAGACGCTCGATGCTTACCGCTGGCCGCGCAATTATCTGCAGCTCCGCGAGGTCTCGGAACGACTGTATATATTGGTGGGGGCGGGCACGGTGGACCGCGCTGTGGCGGAGGAAGTGCTCGCCCAAGAGGACGTGATTAAGACCGCAACCTTTGGCGCCCCGACGCTCGAAAGTGACCTGTATATCCTGCGACCGCTGGCCGATACCGAGCGAGATATCGCGCATCTGGTTGTAGATCATCTCCACGGCAACCGAACCCGTGCGGCGGAGGTGCTGGGCATAAGCCGTACAACGCTGTGGCGCTTGCTGAAGGACGATGACCGTTGAGCGAGGCGCCCGTGACCGCGTGCGACGCGTGTGCTACAGTCCAAAGCGTTATTGTTTCGATTTGGTTACGGCGTGCGAGGGCATATGGCTGAGACTTCAAAACCGAGCCGCAGAAGGCGGAGTGCCGCGCCGGTCAACCGACGCACAACATCGGTGACGTGGGGCAAACACGCCTCGGGGTTTGATGGCTCGTTCAAGCGCACTAAATACGGCTATCCTTCGGCAAGCGCCCGCTTGGCAATGCAGGCAGAGTCCTCGCTGTTGGGCCGCAAACGCGTGGTGGGATCAAAGCTCAAGCACGACGGAACGCTCGGCTACATCAGCCGCGGGGCGGCTCGCCGCAGCGGGCTCAATCCCGCCGGCTGGCATCGCTACGTGCCGATCGTGGCCGCCGTTACAGTGATCGTCATCGCGCTCGCTGCGCTCGGATATGCCGGCGGTGGCGCCAACTTGGACGCAATGTTTAAATCGCCCGAGCTCGCGCATGCAGGCACAGAAGTTGTCGAGGGCGCACAGACCCAGACGGGCGTTGCGCCCCAGCGCGGTATCGTCGCGGCGGCCTCCACCATCGCCGATGCGCAAAAGGACGAAGACAAGCAAGGCGACGACGTCGAAACGGCCCAGACGAACGAAACGACGACAACGGCGACGTCAATATAAGTTGCGAGTGGGGTAGCTAAAATAGCCCCGTCCCAAATTAGCTACCCCTGCTGACGTTCCTGTACTATTTCACGTACACCACGTTGTTGCGGCGCGGCTTTGCCTCGGGTAGCGTGTCCTCGGCGTAGCCAAGAATGCAGTTACCGACACCGCGCAGGCTGCCGTCGGCGGGCAGGCCCCAGCTGGCCAGCAGCTCCAGGCCCTCGGGCGAGTCAAAGACCTCATGCGCGCGGTGAATCCAGCACGAATCGACACCCAGTGCATAGGCGGCGTTGAGCAGGTTGCCCATGGCGAGCGAGCCGTCTTCCAGATGTGTGGGCACGCTGCGGTCAACCAGCACCACCACAACGGTCTTGGCGCCATAGAAGGGGTCGCTGTTGCTGCCCATGACCTGGGCGTTGAGCTGTGAGAGACGCTCGACGGTCGCGGGGTCGGTGACGGCGACAAACGTCACCGGTTGGCGGCCCATGCCGCTCGGTGCATATTGGCCGGCTTCGATAATACGTGCAAGCTTTTCGGCCTCGACGGGACGATCGCTGTAGTTGCGGCAGCTGCGGCGGTGAATGAGCGCTTCGATGGTCTCCATGGTGTCTCCTTGCGGTGGCGTTGCAGATGCCACGTTCATACCCGTCGGGCTCAAACGATAGACGGTCAATTGCCCGGCCAAAAGGATGGATTCCAATTGGGAAAGTGGGTTTGCATAAAAGTACCTTCAGAATGTGACAAACAAATGGGATGGTTAAACGTTTTATCCCGTCTACCCTGCGGTTTTTTACCACTTGCCTAAATGACGAACGCATAACCTCTGATAAAGGTTTTACTAAAGGAGCACCAATGTTTATCAACGCGCCATGGTGGCGCCGGGTCAGGAGGTAACATCATGTTCCAGGCTGGAGATGTCGTCGAGACCGATTTCGAAGGATTTCTGAAGCTGCTGCGTTCCAAGACGCGCGCTTTCGTGTCGATCAACGATCACGAGTACTACATCACGCACACCGATGGCTATTGGCGTGTTCAGGATTGCGAGGCCCTCAACGACAAGGGCCACTTTACTGACTGTTCCGAGCTGGTCAACACGGTCTGCGAGGTCGTCGAGCTGCCGTGGATTGCCGGCAAGAGCCTGCATGACAGCTTCTCGGGCGCTACGGTCTATGAGGCCGTCGCCGCTTAACAGGCAATAAAACTCGATTTTCACGTGACCGCTGGCGCCGCCCCCGCGCCGGCGGTCTTTTTCTGCCGATAGGCCATAAAAATGCACGCATTTGCGGAGAGCCTGTTGACGATAGTCAAAACTCGGACTAATCTAGAGATACAAAATTGGTCAAAAATCGGACAATTGAATGGTGGGATAGATGAATGGTGCGGTTACGCTGGTCGACTTCGACCGGTTGCTCAATGGACTCGACCATATCTATTCGGAGTTCTCGCGCGTCTGCGGCCTTTCGGACTGCGCTTACTGGATGCTCGTCGATACCAGCACGGCGGGCGGCAGTATTGCCGTAAGCCGTCTGACAAGCGAATGGTTCTACAGCAAGCAGACCATCAACTCGGCAATTAAAACCTTGACGGCGCGGGGCTTCGCAACGTTGGAGTTTGCCGAAGGCAGCCGTAAGAACAAGGTTGTGAGCCTGACCGAAGAGGGCAGGCGATTTGCCGAGCGTTATGCGCTGCCGGCACTCAAGGCCGAGCAGCGAGCCTTTGGCGCGCTTGAGCCATGTGAGCAGCGCGAGATTATGCGCTTGATCGGCAAATTCTCTCAGGTGCTCGGCGATGAGTGCGATGCCTTTAAGCAGCATATCGCTGCCGAGAGCCAAGCCGAGAATCAAGGTGAGGGGGAGTCGTGCGACTGTTAATGAGGTTTTTGAAGCCCTATCGAGGGCTTGTCGCAGTGACGCTGCTGGTGCTGCTGGTGGATAACGTCGGTACGCTGTTGGTTCCCACGATGCTGGCGAACATGGTCAACACCGGTATTACCACGGGCGATGTCGACTACATTTTACGCAACGGCCTATACATGTTTATCGCAACCAGCATGGCTAGCGGCGGCACGGTGCTGGGCTGCTATCTTTCGGCGCGCCTGGCCGCCAACGTGGCTTGCGATATTCGCAATGCCGTGTACGACAAATCGCTCGAGCTCGCGGCCAGCGATTTTGAGCGCTTTGGCACCGGATCGATGATCACGCGCTCGCTCAACGACATCAACGTGATTCAGCAGGCGATTCTGCAGACGATTCAGCTGGTGCTGCCCGTGCCGTTTTTGGCTGTGGCGGGCATCATCTTCGCCTGGTTTATCGATCCCGCCATGGGCACGCTTCTGGGCGTAGTCGTTGCGATTGTGCTGGTGGCGGCGGTCTTTACGGTTGCCAACGCGGCGCCGATTTTTATGCGCCTACAGGGCTTTATCGACCGCATGAACGTGGTGCTGCGCGAGAATATTGTGGGCGTGCGCGTCATCCGTGCGTTTAACAAGGAGCGCCACGAGGAACGGCGTCTGGACGAGGTGTTTAGCGAATACGCCGCCAACGCCATCAAAGTCAACCACCTGTTTGTGGGCCTCGACAGCTCAAGCTTCTTTTTGATGAACATCGCCGAGGTGGCGGTGCTGTGGGTGGGCGGCAACCGCGTAGGCGCCCACGCCATGCAGATTGCGAGTATCTCGGCGGTGCTGGAGTATGCAATTCTGATCCTGTTCTTTGTGATGATGGCCCAGATGGTGGTGCTGACGCTTCCGCGTGCTGCCGCGTGCCTGAACCGTGCGCAGCAGGTGTTGGAGATTGAGCCGAGCATCGTCGATGGCGAGCGCACGCTGGATGACGGGGCGCGCGAGCCCCAAGACGAAGCCGATGCGGTGGCCGTGTTCGACCACATGTCGTTTCGCTTTGATGATGCCGACGAGGACACCCTGTGCGACCTGAGCTTTGCCTGCCGTCGCGGTCAGACGACTGCAATCGTTGGCTCGACAGGCTCGGGCAAATCGACGGTGGCAAAGCTTCTGCTGCGCTTCCATGATGCCACCAAGGGCTCCATTCGCCTGAATGGTGTGGACCTGCGCGAGCTTACGCAAGACGAAATCCGCGGGCGCATTGCCTATGTGCCGCAGAAGGCGTGGCTGTTCTCGGGCACGGTGGCGAGCAACCTTCGCTTTGGTAACGAAGGCGCGACCGAGGGCGACATGCTTCCCGCGCTTGAGGTTGCCCAGAGCACCTTTGTGCTCGACCAACCGCAGGGGCTCGATACCCCGGTTGCCCAGGGCGGTACGAACTTTTCGGGCGGCCAGCGCCAGCGTTTGGCAATCGCCCGTGCGCTCATGAAGCATGCCGATCTATATATCTTCGATGACAGTTTTTCGGCCCTGGACTTTAAGACCGATGCCGCCCTGCGCCATGCGTTGCAAGACGAGACGCGTGACGCCGCGGTGCTCATCATCGCGCAGCGCATCTCGACGATTTTGCATGCCGACCAGATTGTCGTGCTCAAGGACGGCGAGATTGTGGGCTTGGGCACGCATAGCGAGCTTATGGAAACCTGCGAGGTGTACCGCGCCATCGCGGAATCGCAGATGAAGGGAGGTGAGTAGCATGACCGAGGAGCTCAAGAAGCAGGGCGGCGTTGATGACGCCGTTGCCGCGGGGCTGGTCGAGGAAACGGCTGCCGTGGCACCCGAGCTGGATGACGCCGCCAAGGCTGCAGCCGAGCGCGAGGCTCGCCGCCAAGCGCTCTACGAGGAAAACGAGCGCGCCGAGGACGAGCGCGCCCGCGCTGAGGCAGAGCGCATGCGCGATGTGGACGACGAGGACGAGGACGAGAAACCCCGCGACACCTGGGCGACGGTGCGCCGCCTGTGGAGCGAGGCTGCCGGCGACCATTGGCGCTTCTATATCGTGTTCGCGAGCATTGTGTTCTATGCCATCTTTAACACCGCTGCGCCGGCATATAGCGCCCGTGTGATCGATGAGCTGTGGGGCCACATTCAGGTAGCGTTTGTCAACAACGCCACCTTCAGCATCACCTGGGAGAACTGCGGCAGGACTATCTTCATCTACTTTTTGATTTGGACGGCCGCCGCTTCGTTCTACGCGCTCCAGAGCTTTTTGATGTCGAGCGTGGCCGAACGCCTCAACCTGCGCCTGCGCAACCGCATCGCACAAAAGCTCAACCGTCTGCCGCTTGCCTTCTTTGATGTGCATCGTCCCGGCGAGGTCGTCAGCCGTGCGACCAACGACTTAGACAAGATGTCTGAGAGCATGCAGCGCGGCTTGTTGCAGCTTCTGGTGTCGATCGGTACCGTGGTGGGCGCCGTGAGCGTGATGTTCGTGTTTAGCGTGCCGCTCACGCTTGTCTTTTTGTTCTTTACGGCGCTTTCGCTGCTGGTGACGAAGGTCGTTTCGCGCCGCACGCACGATGTGACGGGCGAGCGCCAGGAGTGGGTGTCCAAGATTACGAGCGCGGTCGAGGAAGGCTACTCGGGCCGTCTGGTGATCCGTGCGTTTAACCGCGAGCGCCAGAGCTCTGCCGAGGTGCACGAGGCTTCGAAGGAGCTGGCGCGCGTGAGCACCAAGGCCGACTTTATGATTAACGCCGTCGGTCCCGCGGTGCGTTTTATCGGCCGCTTGGCGCAAATCGTGATTGCGCTTGTGGGCTGCAGCATGTTGGTTGCCGGGCATATGACCGTCGGCGTGTTCCAGGCGTTCTTCCAGTTTATCTATGAGGCGTCCGAGCCCATGACGCAGCTGTCGTTTACCTTTAACTCGCTGCAGAGCGCTCTGGCGAGCGCCGAGCGTGTATTCGACCTGCTCGACGAGTCCGAGATGGAAGCCGATCCGTTGCCGGCGGCCGCCGCCAAGCTGCCGGGCAAGGTTGAGGGCCGTGTTGCCTTTGAACACGTGCGTTTTGGATATTCGCCCGACAAGCCGCTTATGCGCGACGTGTCGTTTACCGTCGAGCCGGGTCAGAAGATCGCGGTGGTGGGAACCACGGGTGCGGGTAAGACCACGCTCATCAACCTGCTCATGCGCTTTTACGAGATCGACGGCGGCCGCATTACGCTCGACGGCGTGGACACGAGCCGCATGGACCGCGGCGAGCTGCGCCAGCAGTTTGGCATGGTGTTGCAGGACGCCTGGCTGTTCGATGGCACCATTGCCGAGAACATCGCCTATGGCTGTCCCGAGGCGACGCGCGAGGAGATTGTCGCGGCCGCACGTGCCGCTCAGGTCGACTTCTTTGTGCGCACTATGCCGCAGGGCTACGACACGCGTGTGGCTAACGATGCCGAGAGCATCAGCCAGGGCCAACGTCAGCTGCTGACCATCGCGCGCGTGCTGCTCAACAACCCGGCGATCCTCATCCTGGACGAAGCGACGTCGAGTGTGGACACGCGCACCGAGCTCGCCATCGGCCGCGCCATGGACGCGCTCATGCACGGGCGCACGAGCTTTGTGATCGCGCACCGTCTGTCGACGATCGTCGATGCCGACCTCATCCTGGTCATGGATCATGGCAATATCATCGAGCAGGGTACGCACAAGGAGCTGCTGGCTGCCGAGGGCGCTTATGCCGACCTCTACCTAAGCCAGTTCGCATAAGGTGGCAAAGGGGGCGGTCCCGCATGTCACATCGAAAAGAAGGCGCGCCGGGGGCGGATTCCCCGGCGCGCCTTTTGTGCTGGCGTCAATGTTGTCGGTGGCCGTCCGCTTCTAGCGCTCGTCCACGAGCTTGGCGACGAGGGCTTTGAGCTCGGCCACCTCTTGCTCGAGTTCTTTGACGCGACGGGCGTTTTCGGTGATGCCCTGACGGTTGAGGGCGCTCTGCTCGGCGGCATCGTCGGGCATATACTCGCGATGCTGCTTGGCGTCGAAACTCTCCTCGAACACGCGGCAGCCGTTGCGCTTGATGATGCGCCCGGGCACGCCCACGACGGTGCAGTTGTCGGGCACGTCCTTGACGACGACCGAGTTGCCGCCGATTTTGACGTTGTTGCCAATGTGGATGTTGCCAAGCACCTTGGCGCCCGTGCCCACCGTGACATTGTTGCCCAGGGTGGGGTGGCGCTTGCCGGTCTCGTTGCCGGTGCCGCCGAGCGTGACGCCCTGGTAGAGCACACAGTTGTCGCCCACGATGGCAGTCTCGCCGATGACGACGCCCATGGCGTGGTCGATAAAGAAGTGCTTGCCGAGCTGCGCGGCGGGATGAATCTCGACGCCGGTGATATGGCGGGTGATTTGCGAGAGCACACGGGCGAGTGAGCGATGGCCGTGTTTCCAGAGCCAGTGCTCGGGCACGTGGTTCCACTTGGCGTGCAGACCAGGATAGGAAAGGAAGATGACCAGACCGTTTTGCGCGGCGGGGTCCCGCGCCTGGACGGTCTTGATGTCCTCGCGAATGGTATTGATAAAGCTCACTGGCCGCCCTCCCTTAGCGCCATGGCAATGCGATTCACTAAAGTATAGCGATTCGCTAGGGATTAGGAAGGGCGATTTTGCTGTGCTTTGGGCGACAAGTGTCAGTTATGCAAACTTGCTGGTAATGGAGTCATGCTTTTGTGGGGTTGCGCACGAGGGGGCGCCGCAACCGTATACTGGTCAACTTGGACGTGTCCGCGCCCACAACTGAGAGGTTTTACTTCATGGGTTTCATCAATTTTATCGCCGAGCTGCTTAAAGACCCGCGCACCGCGATTGCCAGCTGGATCGCCGCCGGCCCGCTTATGGCCTACGGCTGCGTGTTCCTGATCATCTTTATCGAGACGGGCGTGGTGTTCTTCCCGTTCCTTCCCGGCGACTCGCTGCTGTTTGCCTCGGGCTTCTTTGCCCATAATGGCGGCTTTAACATCGTGGCGCTTCTGGCCACCGCATGGGCCGCAGCCATCCTGGGCGATCAGTGCAACTTTATGATCGGCCACTTCTTTGGCCGCAAGATCATCGCCTCGGGCAAGGTAAAGGCCATGACGCCCGAGCGCATCAAAAAGTCCGAGGATTTCTTGGACAAGTGGGGCCATCTGGCCATCTTCCTCGGCCGCTTCTTCCCGTTCATCCGCACCTTTGTGCCTTTTATCGCCGGCATGGGCGGCATGCACTGGCGCAACTTCGTCGTCTTTAACGTGCTGGGTGGCATTACCTGGTCGACGGTCTTTACGCTGCTGGGTTACTTCTTTGGTGGCATTCCGTTTGTGCAGGAGCACTTTGAGCTGCTGATCGTGGGCATTGTCGCCGTGTCGATCATCCCGACCGTGGTCGGTCTGGTTAAGGCTAAGCTCGGTAAAAAGAACGCCTAGTCCGAGCTTGTTTTCGGACGTTAATTCCAAGGCCCGTCATCGGATTCGATGGCGGGCCTTTTGTGTTGGAGGCAAGTGAAAATACTTTACTTAGTTAAAGAAAAACGTTTTATCCAAGGCGTGCGGGGAGTACAATCACCTGCATGCGAATCGACGCGCCATCGGCTTTGATGCTGCCCGCGTGTCCTGCCCGGCCCTACGCTCCGGGCGTGCGACGTTGCGACGCGGCCGGCTTCGGTCCTTGCGTGCGGGTTCGCGAGTATGCAACCGTGTATGTAAGGAGCGACATATGACTGTCGAGAAGAAGGATATCGATTGGGGTAGCCTCGGCTTTGGCTACATGAAGACCGATTACAGCTACGAGGCCCATTGGAAGGATGGCGAGTGGGATGAGGGCGGCCTGACCACCGACCACACCCTGCACGTCTCCGAGTGCGGCGGCATCTTCCACTACTGCCAGGAGGTCTTTGAGGGCCTGAAGGCCTACACCGCCGAGGACGGCAGCATCGTCTGCTTCCGTCCCGATATGAACGCCGAGCGTATGTACAACTCCGCCCAGCGCCTCGAGATGCCCCCGTTCCCCAAGGACAAGTTCGTTGAGGCCGTCAAGCAGGTCGTCTCTGCCAACGCCGCATGGGTTCCGCCCTTCGGCTCTGGCGCAACCCTGTATGTGCGTCCGTTTATGATCGGCTCCGGTGACGTAATCGGCGTGGCTCCCGCTCCTGAGTACACGTTCCGCATTCTCGTGACCCCGGTCGGTCCGTACTTTAAGGGTGGCCTCAAGCCCGTCAAGCTGCGCGTTTCCGAGTACGATCGCGCCGCACCGCACGGCACCGGCAACATCAAGGCCGGCCTCAACTACGCCATGTCCCTGAAGCCCACGATGGAGGCTCACCGCGAGGGTTATGCCGAGAACCTGTATCTCGACTCCGAGTCCCGCACCTATGTCGAGGAGACCGGTGGCGCCAACGTCCTGTTCGTGAAGGAGGACGGCACGCTTGTCGTCCCGCAGTCGCACACCGACTCCATCTTGCCCTCCATCACCCGCCGTTCGCTCGTTCAGGTCGCTGAGGACCTGGGCATGACCGTCGACCAGCGTCCCGTCGAGTGGGCCGAGGTCAAGGCCGGCACCTTTGTGGAGTGCGGCCTGTGCGGTACCGCTGCCGTCATCTCCCCGGTCGGCGAGATCGACAACAAGGTCTACGGTGCCGATGAGACCGTGACCTTCCCGGCTGGCTACACCGAGATCGGTCCTGTGATGAAGAAGCTCCGCGAGACTCTGACGGGCATCCAGTCTGGTGCTGTTGAGGATAAGCACAACTGGGTTTACACCGTCGCGTAAGCTGTCTTAGCTGTTCGG
>CABUGR010000005.1 GCA_902491135.1 uncultured Collinsella sp.
GCGGCCAGCGCCAGCGTGTCGCTATCGGCCGCGCCATCGTGCGTGACCCCAAGGTCTTCCTGATGGACGAGCCGCTGTCCAACCTGGACGCCAAGCTTCGTAACCAGATGCGTGCCGAGCTCATTAAGCTGCGCCACGAGATCAAGGGCACGTTCATTTATGTTACTCACGACCAGACCGAGGCTATGACCCTCGGTGACCGTATCGTGGTCATGAAGGACGGCGTCGTCCAGCAGATCGCCACCCCGCAGGAGGTCTTCAATCATCCCGCGAACATCTTCGTTGCCGGCTTTATCGGCGTGCCGCAGATGAACTTCTTCGATGCCCAGCTGGTGCGCTCGGGCAACGGCTTTACCGTCAAAACCGAGGATATGAACGTGGCGCTCGCTCCCGAGACCTGCGCTCAGCTTGCTCTCAACTGGGACGGCGGCGACGTGAAGGAGATCACGGCCGGCGTGCGCCCCGAGCAGATTCTGCTTGCCGACAAGGACGAGGAGGGCGCGCTCCAGGGTACCGTCGAGGTGACCGAGCTCATGGGTTCGACCGAGCATGTCCACGTGACCGCTCCCGATGGCCAGTTCGTCCTGATCATTCCCGTTGTCGACCTCGAGGCCAAGGGCGCGCTCAAGGCGGGCGACCCCATCTGGTTCAAGTTCGAGAAGAACGCGACCCATCTCTTCGATAAGGTCTCTGGCAAGAACCTTATCTAGGCCTGGTGCATCCGGGCCCTCCCTTTGGGCGACTGCGGTATTGCCATCCTTTTGCCGCGGTCACATATAAGGCTCCCCTCCCGTCTACTGGGCGAGAGGGGAGCCTTTCTTTGTGTTGGGGTTGTCTGACCGGTCGTTTGTCTCGATCTGTAACAGGTAGGGCCGATTTCGGACGTTAGATGTTACAGATCGAGACGGTTCCGCTGAGCTAACCATTTCATCTAAATCTGTAACACCAAAGGTGAATTTCAGCTGCTAGATGTTGCAGATTGAGATAAACCCAAGGGAAGGGGCCGGTATGTCTCAATCTGTAACAGCTGGGGCCGTTTTTACCGAGTAGCTGTTACAGATCGAGATTCTTCGGTCGAGTCGGGTCACAGGGTAGCGTGCGGGCACAAAAAGCGGAGCCGCGTTGCCACGACTCCGCTTTCAAGAGGATGGGTAAAGGAAACGAAATTAGCTCAGGTGCCAAATCTCGTCGTTGTACTGGGAGATCGTGCGGTCAGACGAGAAGGTGCCGGCGTTGGCGATGTTGATCAGCGCCTTGCGCATCCAGGCGTCCTGGTCCTCGTAGTCGGCCAGCACGTGCTCCTTGGTCTGGATGTACTCCTCAATGTCGAGCAGGGCCATAAACCAGTCCTTGCCCTTAATGTCGTCGTGCAGGCGCTGCAGGCGCTCGGCATTGCCGGTCGCCATAAAGGCCGGGTTGGTGATGAAGTCCACCAGCAGTTTAATGCCGGGCTTGCGGTAGAGCACACCGGCGTCATAGGCGCCGTTGGCATAGAGCCGCTCGACCTGTTTGGACGAGGCACCAAAGGTATAGATGTTCTCGTCGCCCACGAGCTCGGCAATCTCCACGTTGGCGCCGTCGAGCGTGCACAGGGTTAGGGCGCCGTTGAGCATGAACTTCATGTTGGAGGTACCGCTCGCCTCCTTGGAGGCCAGGCTGATCTGCTCGGAGATGTCAGCGGCGGGGATCACGCGCTCGGCGGCGGTGACATTGTAGTTCTCGATCATGACAACCTGCAGGTAGGGAGCCACGTCGGGGTCGTTTGCAATCCACTGCGACAGCGTCAAGATCAGATGGATGATGTCCTGCGCGATAGTGTAGGCAGGCGCCGCCTTGCCGCCAAAGATGATGGTGACGGGGTGCTTAGGTCTGTTGCCGTTCTTGATATCGAGGTACTTCCAGATGATGTAGAGCGCGAGCATCTGCTGGCGCTTGTACTCGTGGATGCGCTTGACCTGGACGTCGATGATGGCGTTGGAGGGAATGGTCACGCCCTGCTCGAGCGCCATGAACTGGCGCATGATGGCCTTGGCCTCGACCTTGGTGGCGGCCAGGCGCTCAAGAACGTCCTTGTCGTCGGCGAACTTGGTGAGTTTGCTCAGATCGCCGGTGCTGCGCCAGTCGGTGCCGATCACATCGTCGAGCAGGCTGGCGAGCGCGGGGTTGGCCCCATGGATCCAGCGGCGGAAGGTGATGCCGTTGGTCTTGTTGGAGAACTTCTCGGGATAGATCTCGTAGAACGGATGAAGCTCGGTGTCCTCCAGGATCTTGGTGTGGAGGGCGGCTACGCCGTTGATGGAGAAGCCAAAGTGGATGTCCATGTGGGCCATGTGGACGGTGTCGTGCTCGTCGATGATGGCGGCGCGCGGGTCATCGTGCTCGGCCTTCGCGACCTCATCGAGCATGACGATAATGTCGGCGATGGCAGGGGAGACCTTCTGCAGGCTGGCGAGCGGCCACTTCTCGAGCGCCTCGGCAAGAATCGTGTGGTTAGTGTAGGCGACCATGGAGCGTACGATGGTCACGGCCTCGTCAAACTCGATGCCATGCTCGGTGGTGAGCAAGCGAATGAGCTCGGGGATGACCATGGTGGGGTGCGTGTCGTTAATTTGAACCACGGCGTAGTCGGCCAGATCGTGCAGGTTGCTGCCGCGCTCGATGGCCTCGTCGATCAGGAGCTGGGCGGCGTTGCTCACCATGAAGTACTCCTGATAGATGCGAAGTAGGCGGCCCTGCTCGTCGGAATCGTCGGGGTAGAGGAACAAGGTGAGGTTCTTGGCGATTTCGGTCTTGTCGAAGTCGATGGAGCTGCCGGGGACCAGGCCGTCGTCGACGCTCGCCAGGTCGAACAGGCGCAGACGGTTTTTGGTGGGCTGGCCGTAACCGGGCACATCGATGTTGACGAGCTTGGAGGTAACGGCAAAATCGCCGAACTCGACGGTGTAGGAGCGGTCATCGTCGACTAGGATGTCCTGCTCACCGAGCCACTCGTCGGGGACGGCCTTCTGCTGGTTGTCGACAAAGCGCTGACGGAACAGACCGTAGTGATAGTTGAGGCCCACGCCATCGCCGGTCAAGCCCAGCGTGGCGATGGAATCCAGGAAGCACGCGGCCAGGCGACCCAGGCCACCGTTGCCGAGCGACGGCTCGACCTCGAATTCCTCGATCTTGTTGAGGTCGTGGCCTGCGGCGGTGAGCTGGTCCTTAACCTCGTCGTAGATGCCGAGGTCGATCATGTTGTTGATGAGCAGCTTGCCGATCAAAAATTCGGCGGAAATGTAATAGAGCTTTTTCTTGCCGTTGTTGAGCGGGCGGGCGGCGGAGCGCTCCTGCACGAGTTTGACCAGCAACTTGTAAATGCGACGGTCGTCGAGCTGCTCGAGCGAGGCGCCAAAAGACTGCTCGGCGAGTTCCATGAGGTTAATTTGGGGCATGTTTTCTCCTGTGATGGGTTGTTTCATGTCTGCAATTCATAAGAAGCCCGCGCGAGGGGATTGGGGTGGCCTCGCGCGGGAAAAGCAAGCGCGTCCGCACGGTGGGGAGGGGTTGGGCGCGGTAGCTCCTATTGAGGAAGCTCGATTTCGGCTTCCGATGGGATGCGGAAGTAGGTCTCGGTCCAGTCGGTGAGTTTGTGCTCGAGCTCGCGGGTGATGGCGCCGCCGAGCATGCGCCAGGTCCAGTTGCCGCCCTGGGTGGCAGGGGGGTTGATGCGCGCCTCGTTGCCCAAGTTGAGCAAATCCTGCATGGTGTAGATGCACGTGTCGCTCACGCTGGCGGCGATGGTGCGATTGAGTGCATCTGCCATGGGTTCGCCGGCCTGCTGATGGGTGTACAGGGCTGCCTGCTCGCGCTGACGCGGGGTGGCCGTTCCCTCAAACCAACCGCGCGCCGTCTCGTTGTCGTGGGTGCCCACATAGGCGACGGTGTTGGCGATGTAGTTATGCGGCAGGTAGTACGAGTTGGTGCCCTCAAAGGCAAACTGCAGGATCTTCATGCCGGGGAAGCCCGAGTTGTCGCGCATGTCGATGACGTCGGGGGTGAGGAAGCCCAAGTCCTCGGCGATGATGGGCAGCGTGCCGAGCTTTTCCTCGAGCGTCTTGAAGAATTTGAGGCCGGGACCCTGCGTCCACGAACCGTAGGACGAATCGGGCGAGGAGAACGGCACCTCCCAATAGGCCTCGAAGCCGCGGAAGTGATCCAGACGGATGACGTCGTACATGTCGAGGGCGGCGCGAATGCGGCTCTCCCACCAGGAGAAGCCGTCGGATTCCATGGCGTCCCAGTCGTAGATGGGGTTGCCCCAGTACTGGCCGGTGGCCGAGAACTGGTCGGGCGGCGTGCCGGCGACGCTCACGGGATTGCCGGCGGCGTCGATCTTAAAGAGCTCGGGCGTCGCCCACATCTCGACGGAGTCACGCGAGACATAGATGGGCAGGTCGCCGATGATGAGAATGTCGCGCTCGTTGGCATAGGCCTTGAGGCGGCTCCACTGGCGATCGAAGAAGTACTGCGTCATCTGGTGGTAGAGCATACGCGCCGGATGGTCGGCGCAGACCTTGGCGGAAGCCTCGCCGCGGGTGCGGAGCTCCGCGGGCCACTCCCAAAACGCCTTGAGACCGCACTCCTCTTTGACGGTCATGAACTCACAGTAGGGGATGAGCCAGTCCTCGTTGGCCTGGATAAAGTCATCGAAATCGGCCGGCTTGTCGGCGGCAAAGCGCTCAGCGGCTCGGTCGAGAATCTGACGGCGGCCGCCAAAGATAGCACCGTAGTCGACGTTACTGGGGTCAGAACCCAGGTACACGCCATCGATATCGCGCTGTTCAAGATACCCTGCCTCGATAAGCTCGGCAAAGTCGATAAAGTTGGGGTTGCCTGCGCGGGCCGAGAACGACTGATAGGGCGAATCGCCATAGCTGGTCGTCGTAAGGGGCAGAATCTGCCAGTAATGTTGTTTGCACGAGGCGAGAAAATCGACGAAGTCGTAGGCATTCCAGCCAAAGCCGCCGATTCCGTATGGTCCGGGCAGAGATGAGACGGGCATGAGGACGCCGCTTGCACGCTCCATGGATGCACTCACCAACCTTCTTGTTGTGGGGTCGGCCTGCCGATGGGTGTGCAGTCCGCCTCCGATGTTCTGATTCGATACGCCTATTGTAAAACATGTTGTTTAAACATGTACAGGCAAGATAAAAAAGTTGGTCGATTTTCGGCGAATGGTTACATGCCATGAAAAAGCCCCGACCTCACAACGTGAGATCGGGGCAAGAGCGGTGTGTGGGTTTTTGCTACTCGGCGTCGGCGAAGCCGTTGGGGTTGTGGCTCTGCCAGTTCCAGCTATCGCGGCACATGTCCGCGATGTCGTACTGGGCCTTCCAGTCCATCATGCGCTCGGCCTTGGAGGCATCGCACCAGTTGGCAGCGATGTCGCCGGCGCGGCGCTCGCGGATCACGTAGGGCAGCTCCTTGCCACAAGCCTTGGAGAAGGCGGCGACGACCTCGAGTACCGAGGTGCCGGTGCCGGTGCCCAGGTTAAAGATCTCGACGCCGGTCTTGCCGTTCATCCAGTTGAGGGCGGCCACGTGACCAGATGCCAGGTCGCACACGTGGATGTAGTCGCGAACACCGGTGCCGTCGGGGGTGGGGTAATCGTTGCCAAAGACCTGAACGGCCTCGAGCTTACCGACGGCGACCTGGGCGACGTAAGGCACCAGGTTGTTGGGGATACCCTTGGGATCCTCGCCGATCAGGCCCGACGGATGGGCGCCGATGGGATTGAAATAACGGAGTAGCACGACGTCCCACTCGGGGTCGGCGGTGTGGACGTCCATAAGGATCTGCTCGATCATCCACTTGGTCCAACCATAGGGGTTGGTCGCGGGCTTCTTAGGATCCTCCTCGGTGACGGGCGGGTTGTCCGGGTCGCCGTAGACGGTCGAGGAGCTCGAGAAGATGATGGACTTGCAGCCATGGTTGCGCATGACGTCGATGAGCACCAGGGTGTTCTCGATGTTGTTGTGGTAGTACTCGACGGGCTTGCTCACCGACTCGCCGACGGCCTTAAAGCCGGCAAAGTGGATGACGCGGTCGATCTGATGGGTATCGAAGATCTTGTTCATCGCATCGCGGTCGAGCACGTTGGCCTCGTAGAAGGTGAGGTTCTTGGCGGCCTCGTCGCCCACGATGGTCTTGACGCGGTCGACGGCGACGGCGCTGGAGTTGGAGAGATCATCGACGATGACGACCTGGTAGCCACCCTCGAGCAGCTGAACGACGGTGTGCGAGCCGATAAAGCCGGCGCCACCGGTAACGAGGACACAGGTGTCTTTGGGGTCGAGTGCTTTGGACATGTAGTCTCCTATCGAATCAGGAACACTTCTTCAGGGGAGTATAGCGCAGGCAGGGACGCCCAAATCGTGCGCTGTAGGAAAAGCAGAGGATTGTGCTAACGTACTCATAGAAGAGCTTGCGTACGCATAACCTGATCTTTGGCATTTGCTTACGAGCCGCTGACCTTGCAGTTTCCTGCCGTTCGTGGAAATCGTTGGGACGCGCCATATGTACGCTAATATGTATGAGTTGAGCGACATATAAATAAGCATGTAACGGAGTACATATGTCACCAAACAGCGATTCCATCCTTTCCCAGGAGCTCTCGCGCCGCACTGCCCTCAAGGCCCTGTTCGGCGCCGCTTCTGCGGCAGTTCTTTTTGGCCTGCCCGCTCGCGCCCATGCGGCGGAGGCTTCCAAAGAAACCACCGATAAACTGAATGCCGCCCAGGCCCAGCTCGACGAGGTTCAGGCCCAGCTCGACAGCATCGCAAATGAGTATGCGGCGCTGGCCAACAAGAATGCCCAGACCCTCAACGACATCGAGAATGTCCAGGGCAAGATTGACGACACGCAGGCCCAGATCGATGAAAAGAAGGCCGAGCTCAAGAAGAAGCGCAACGACCTTTCCGATCGCGTGGCCGCCAGCTACAAGTCCGGCGGCACGAACATCCTGTCGCTGCTGCTGGCCTCTGGCTCGTTTGAGGAACTCGTCGCCAACGCGCATTACGTTGAGAAGATCAACAAGAGCGACCGCGACGCCATCGAGGACATTCAGACCATCCAGGAAGAGCTCGATGCGCAAAAGACCGAGCTCGAGTCGCAGAAGGCCGACTTAGAGAAGCTCAAGGACCAGCAGACTGCCCAGATGCAGGACATGCAGGCCAAGCAGCAAGAAGTCCAGACCGTGCTGAACGGTCTTTCCGACGACGTCAAGGAGCTCATGGCTCAGCGCGATTCCGAGATCCTCGCTGCTGCCCAGGCTGAGGAGGCCGCTAGGAAGGCTGCCGCTGCCGCGGCTGCCGCGAACAAGAACAATTCCTACTCGGGTGGTTCGAGCTCGGGTGGTGGATCGTACGCGCCCGGAACTCCGCAGCAGAATGCCGGCTCGGGCAAGCAGCAGGCTGTCGTCAACGCGTGCTACTCCACGCCTTCGCCGGGTCAGAACTGGTGCGCGGCGTGGGTCACCAATGTCTTCCGTAACGCCGGCGTTGGCTACTTTGGAGGCAATGCGTGCGACATGTTTAACGCCTGGTGCTATAGCTCCGACCGCTCGGCGCTGCAGGTGGGCATGATCGTGGCCGACTCATCGCATAGCGGTACCGGCATGCCGGGTCTGATCTATGGCCACGTGGGCATCTATGTTGGCGGCGGCATCGTTATGAGCAACGAGGGTGCCATTACGTCTAAGTCGCTTGACTCGTTCATTGGGTTCTACGGCACTGGCTCTGGCGTGCGCTGGGGCTGGCTTGGCGGTATTGCGCTGTCGTAGCTGCGGTTTGAAGTAAGTTGGTCCGTGGCTGCCCGAAAGGCATTAGGTTGCCTGCTCGGACAGTCCTGCTCGCACGGAGAGCACATTAAGTGCTCTCCGGCTCGTGCGGAACTCGCGATCAACCTAATGCCTTTCGGGCAGCCACGGACCTCTCGGGTCCAATACGTCACACGCCGGACTGGGTTATCTGAATAAATATGGCGAAGGCCCCTTTCGGGGCCTTCTTTTTATAAAAATTCGCCGACTCGGTGGACTTCGGGTTCTAGGTCTACGTTGAATTGGTCTTTGACGGTTGCCTGGATGTGGCGGATGAGTTCGTCGACATCGGCGGCGGTGGCGTGGTCGGCGTTGACGATGAAGCCGCAGTGCTTCTCGCTCACCTGCGCGCCGCCAACGGCGTGTCCTCGCAGGCCGGCATCCATGATGAGTTTGCCGGCAAAGTAACCCTCGGGGCGCTTGAAAGTGGAGCCGGCACTCGGCATGTCGAGCGGCTGCTTGTCCTCGCGGCGCTGGCGGTAGTCGTCCATGTCGGCCTTGATCATCGCGGCGTTGCCCGGGGCGAGATTGAAGGTGGCCGAAAGCACGATAAAGCCGTCATCGGCGATGCGGCTCTTTCGATAACCCAGGTTGAGCTCGTCGACATCGAACTCGGTGATATTGCCGCTGCCGCGGGTGCCGTCGTCGAGCTGGCGAGCGGGTTTGTAGACGCGCACGGACTCCAGCACATCGGCCATGCAGGCACCGTAGGCACCGGCGTTCATGTAGCAGGCGCCGCCGACCGATCCGGGGATGCCCGAGATGGGCTCCATGCCGGTGAGGCCGGCCTCGGCTGCCGCCGCGGCGACATCGGAAAGCAAGGCGCCGGCTGCCGCCGTGACGTGCGTGCCGTCGACGGTGATGTTGGAGAGACCTTCGCCCAGCGCTACGACGACGCCGCGGATGCCCTTGTCGCCGACGAGTAGGTCGGAGCCGTTGCCCACGATGGTGAGGGGCAGATCGCAGCGATAGCAGGTATCGAGCGTGGCGACGAGGCCCTGCTCGGTATCGGGCGTGACAAAGACGTCGGCCGGGCCGCCGATCTTAAACGTGGTGTGCTCGCGCATGGGCTCGCTCATCAGTACGTTGTCCTCGCCGGCAACGCCAGCAAGCGCGCACAGCAGGTCCTCGTTAAAAAAATCGTTTTCGTGCATACTAATAGCCGCCTTTTGGTGGTCGTTGTCATCAATCGATTGCAATATACCCCACCCGGACGGATTTGGTGCGCTGGCGGCGATAAAACAGCCGTCTACCGGATTGGTAAAGTGTTTATCACCGAGGTAGAGGGGTAGTCGCTATACTTTCAAGAGATTGCGCGTAAACCCGGAAGGAGCGAGATGGCCAACAAAGTCACCCTCAAGCAGATCGCCCAGGAGGTGGGGCTTTCCCCCTCGTCGGTCTCGCTTGTGCTCAATAATCGGCCCTGTCGCATCTCGGAAGAAAACCGCAAGCTCATCAAAGAGGTCGCGGCGCGCAACCACTATGTTCCCAACCAGATCGCGCGCAGCCTGGTCATGCGCGAGTCGCGCACCCTGGGCCTTATCGTCCCTAACATCGAGAGCCGCTTTTTTGCCTCGCTCGCCGGTAGCCTGGAAAAGCGCTGCCGCGAGGACGGCTATGCGCTCTTCATTACCAGCTCGGGCGGAAGCGCCGATGACGATCTGGAGCTGCTGCGCCAGCTGGTGACGCGCGGCGTTGATGGCGTCTTCCTGGTCGTGGGCGACGAGTTCTCCGACGACCGCGCCCTGCGCGAAGAAGTCAGCCATCTGCCTATCCCTGCCGTGATGGTCGACCGTGCCATTGAGGGGCTCGAGTGCGACAAAGTGATGTTCGACCACGAGATGGGTGGCTACATGGCCACTCGCTATCTGATCGAGCAGGGTCACCGTCGCATTGCCTGCTTGGTTAACGCGCGCCGTTCCAATACGGGGCGTAAGCGACTTGCCGGCTATGAGCGCGCGCTGCGCGAGGTTGGCCTGCCTATCGACGCGCGTTTAGAGTTTGAGAGCGAGTACTACATTCCGAGTGCCTACGAGGCCTCGGAGGCGGTGCTCGCAACTGATGCCACCGCCGTGTTCGCAAGCTCGGATAACATTGCCCTCGGTCTGCTCAAGCGCTTACACGAGATGGGGAAGAGCATTCCGGGCGACATCTCGGTGGTGAGTTACGACAACTCGGCCGCCGACGTTCTCTTTGAGCCGGCGCTGACCGCGATTGAGCAGGATCCTGGTATCCTCGCGGAGCATGCTTTTGGCTGCATGTCCAAGCGCCTTGCCGGTAGGGGCGGTAGACGTGCCGAAGAAGTCGTTCTGGAGCCGGCGCTTATCGTGAAGGGCAGCGTGCTCGATCTTACCGAATGTAGCTAAGCGTACTTGTTTGTTTGCATAGATTGCATGCGGAGTGTCCGCTATTTGCCGGCGGGGCCGGGGTGCCTGCCTTGTTTTGAGAAGTTCGCGGAGCCCACTTCTCAAAACAAGGCAGGCACCCCGGCCCTCGTCCGTGAACTCTTCCGCTGGGCGAGCCATAGACGCCGCGCACCGATAGGGTAAGGCGGCGGCTTGAAATTGGTGCTATATTCAACTTGAGTTGTTTAATGCTAGTACGGGAGGCTGATATGGGGCTGTTCAAGAAGAAAAACCCGCAGGATGCCTTTGATCCCGATGTGTTTACCATCACGGATACGATTTTGGACCCGCCGCGGTTTACGTTTTTGCCGGCTATCTACCAGGATGCCACGCATCGCAAGTGGGCCGTACATCAGCGCGGCGGCGAGCCGAAGATTTTTGACTATGCGGACGTGTTGCAGTGCGAAGTGGCCGAGGCGGGCGATCCGGAGGCCGAAGAAGCGGTCTCTAAACAGGAATTTGCCCAGCGTATCCTGGCAAATCCTGCCAAGGCAGCAAAAATAAATGCTGCCAAGCGTAATATGTGTCTTGGTATGGGCGTTGTTGTGGCGGTTCAGACGGGAAAAGACGAGGTTTCCAAATTAGAGATTCCCGTTATGACCGACGAGGTCAAACGCGATTCAAGTCTATATAAGTCGTATCGGAATGTCGCCGAGAAGATCAAGGCAGAATTTGATGCCATGGGAGGGCTGGCCTAATTTTGGCGGCATACGTTTCTGAATGAGGAGTCTGTGCAATGGCAGGCGAATCTTATGCAATTCCCCCCAAAGATCGTGCTGTTGAGGGAATTCTTTGGTATATCCAGCACCATCAGCTTGCCGGCGGCGATCGCCTGCCGGCCGAGCGCGTGCTGTGCGAAGAGATTGGCGTTTCGCGTACGGCGTTGCGTGTCGGTATCACGCGGCTTATCTCGTGTGGAACGCTCGAGAGCCGTCGCGGATCGGGCACGTATGTGTGTCCTCCCAAGCCGCTGAACATCTTCCAGGAAACGTATAACTTTTCCGATGCTGTGCGGACTGCCGGCCTGCACCCCTCTTCTCGTCTGGTTTCCACCGGGACCATCGAGGCGGATGAGGCGCTTGCCGACAAGCTTGGGGTGGCTGTAGGCGCTCCCTTGCTCCGCATGCAGCGCGTTCGACTTATTGAGGGCGAGCCGGCGTCAATCGAGACCGCTCACGTTAACCTGTCCCTGTGCCCATCGCTTCCCGAGCACGATTTTGAGTGTGAGAGCCTTTACGATGTCTTGCTCAAAGAAGGTAGCGTGCGTGTTGAGCATGGACGTGAGCATATCTCCATCTCGCGTTTGAACGCCGAAGAGGCCGAGCTGCTCCGGCAAAAAGAGGGGACGCCGGTGTTCTATGAGAGCACGATCGAATTTGATAAGGACATGCGTTTTGTGGAGCATTGCAAATCGGTGATTTTGCCCACAAAGTTCCGCTTTGCCGATAACGGCGAAGAGAACGGCATGAGGAGCGTGGCAGGTGAACAATGGCTGAAACAGTAGATGCCACCCCGGTTTATATGCGCATTCGACGCCGCATCGAGGAACGTATCGAGCGCGGTATATATCCCATGGGTTCCATGGTTCCGTCCGAAAAAGACCTTGCCGAGGAATTTGGTACGACACGCTTGACCATCCGAAGCGCTTTCGATGAGCTGGTTCGGCGCGGGCAGATTCGCCGTGTTCGGGGAAAAGGTGCCTTTGTGGCGCAGAAAGTACCTGCTTTTTTTGAACGCACGGTCGGTTTCCGTGAATCGGTCCGTGCTTCGGGCGGCGAGCCGTCCGTCCGTATTCTCGCGCGTTCCAAGCGTTATGCGGGGCCATATTACGCCGACCTGTTTGGCATCGCCGAGGACGACCTGCTCTATTCCGTTCGACGCCTGAACTGCATAAACGGTAGCCCCGTATCGATTGAGACGGCGCTGATTCCCTGCCTGCTGTTCCCAACCATCGAAGATATTGACGTGTCGGTCTTCAGTTTGTACGAGACCTATGAGATGTTGGGCCGAAAGCCGGTCATGGCACAGGAGAAGCTCGATATCGAGGCGGTGGGTGCACACGACGCGGGCTTGCTTGGCTTGGAACAAGGGGATCTTGTTTTGCTTTTGGAATGCGTGAGCTATGACGCGAGCGGTCAGGCTATCGAGTATGTAAAGTCCTACAATCGTGGCGATACGGGCGGCTACACCTATACGTACTAGCTGGTATTTTGTGAATAACGGCTGGGAAACTAACCAGTTTTGATCGTTGGGTCAGCTGTATATACAACCTTACAGGGCTCAAAATCGACCGTTCGCCGATGGGGATAAATTAATCGACAAAGAGGTATCAAAAAGCCGTAACCTGTAACTGTGATTGGTATCAAATACTAATGATTTGTTATGAGGTGAGACGATGAAGATGCTCGATTACGTTCAGCTTGCCCATGTGCGTATGGGGGGAGAACCTCGAGCGTTCGTCTGAGCTGGTAGCGCAGCTCGTTGATATTTTCCAGTCCGGTTCTTTTGACGCGCTGCGCATCGTTGCTTCGGGTTCGTCGCGCCATGCCGCCGATTGCGCCCGCGATTACCTGCAAGATGCCCTGCAAATGCAGGTATCCGTTGTGACGCCCGAGGCCTTCGTTGATTTTGAACACACCTATCCGCAGCATGCGCTCAACATTGCCGTTTCGCAGAGTGGCTATTCGACCAATACGATTGCGGCGCTCGATTACATGCGCGCACACGATATGGCTGCAGTTGCGCTCACGGCAAACGTCGAGGCACCCATCAAGGAACACGCTGACATCGTTCTTGACTACGGTGTGGGCGTCGAGTCGGTGGACTTTGTGACTCTGGGCGTCGAGGTGCTCGTTGAGTACCTGGTGCTCTTTGGTATTTACGGCGGTCAGGCGCGCGGAACGATTGACGCCAAGGGCGTTGCCCAGCGTCTTGACGACCTGCGCGAGGCCATCCAGGCCAATGCCGTGATGTGCAAGACCGCCGAGGCATATGTCCAAGACCACATGCTCGAGCTTTCTGAGCACACGCCCGCCATGGTCGTCGGCAACGGCCCCAACTATGGCGTTGCCGAAGAGGCGGCCCTCAAGCTGAGCGAGACCATCAAGATTCCTGCCATGCATCACGAAGGCGAGGAGTTCGTCCACGGTCCCGAGATGCAGATCGTTCCGGGCTATCTGGTGTTTATCGTCGAC
>CABUGR010000006.1 GCA_902491135.1 uncultured Collinsella sp.
GCCACGACCGATGCAAGTGACGGGCATCAGCCTCGCGTGAGGCCGTTTTCGTTTGCCATGGTCGATGACGGTAAGTTGTGGTTTTGCACGTCGCGCGACAAGGACGTGTGGGCGGAGCTGAGTGCGAATCCCAAGTTTGAGGTATCGGGCTGGAAGCCGGGGGAATGTTGGATCGTATTGACCGGCGAAGCCGCACTTGAGGACGACGCAGTTGCGAGCGACAAGGTGCGTCAAGCGGGTTTTAAGCACATGGTGGGCATTGGCGAGGAACACGAGAGTGCCAACGACGGCCGCCTTGCTTTCTTTTCGGTCCGCAATATTGCCGCGCGCTTCTGTGATATCGACGGCAGCGAGGAGCGCCTGGAGCTCTAGCTCGCACAAACCAGGTTCCCAAACTAGCTAGTACAGGAGGAAACGTGGACGGATTGAATACGGTTTTGGAGTATCTGACGTCGGTGCCGGCGTGGTATCTGGCGACGAGCGTGGACGGACAGCCACATGTGCGTCCGTTCACGTTTGCACAGATTCAGGACGGCAAACTGTGGTTTGTAACGGCGCGCACCAAAGATGTGTGGCAGGAGCTGCTGCAGAATCAGCGCTTTGAGGCCACGAGTTGGTGGCCGGGCCATGGCTGGCTCATCTTGCGCGGGCGTGCCGGCTTGGATGACCGGGCTTTAGACGAAATGCGCGAAGCCGGGTGGAAGCATCTAGAGCGCCTGGGCGAGCACTATGAGGGGCCTAACGACCCCGCGCTCGTCTTCTTTAGCGTCGAGGATCCCGAGGCTTTTATCTGCAATCACGACGAATGGGTGCCGGTCGAGCTCTAGCCAGCTGGCTCATCCTAACAACTTGGTTTTCGCATGGGCGGGCCCCGTATTGCCCGGCGCCGTTAGGAGCGCCGGTCAATACGGGGCCCGCTCTATTTGTCAATTCCTTCAAGCGAATGTGTCGGGAATGTTTCAATGCATGAATATGCAAGCCATTTACGTGTTAATGCATCTTTTGGTGCTAAAGTTTCAACCCACTTCATAACGACCGCTGTGAAATGCGCATCGGTGCATAAATCGCAGACAAGGAGTCTGATATGTCTTTGAAGGTTGGAATCGTCGGCGCGGCTGGATATGCCGGAGCCGAGCTTATTCGCCTCGCGCTCGGTCATCCCGAGTTTGAACTTGTTGCCATTACGTCCAACGCCGATGCCGGCCAGCCGCTGTCCGCGGTGTATCCGAGCTTTGCTGGCGTGAGCGATCTGGTTTTCACCACGCATGACGCCCCCGAGCTCAAGAGCTGCGATGCGGTTTTTCTTGCCGTGCCGCACACGGCTGCCATGGCACAGGTGCCCGCGCTCCTTGCATCGGGCGTTTCCTGCTTTGATCTTTCGGCCGATTATCGTCTGAGCGACGCGTTCGTCTTTGAGACATGGTATGCCGCCGAGCACACGAGCCCCGACCTGCTCAAGACCCGTGCCTTTGGCCTGCCCGAGCTGTTCTGCCAAGACTTGGAGATCGCCGCATCTGACCATGCCGACGGCAAACCCGTGTTGGTCGCCTGCGCTGGTTGCTATCCCACCGCAACGAGCCTTGCCGCCGCGCCCGCCGTGCGCGCCGGCTGGGTTGCCCAGAGCGGCCCCGTGATCGTTGATGCCATTAGCGGCGTGACGGGTGCCGGTAAGTCCTGTAACGCTCGTACGCATTTTTGCAGCGCGGACGAGAACCTGGAAGCCTATGGCGTAGGCAAACATCGCCATACGCCCGAGATCGAGCAGATCCTGGGCCTGACCGACCGCGTCGTCTTTACTCCACACTTGGCACCGCTCAAGCGCGGCCTGCTCTCCACGGTGACGCTGCCGCTCACGCCGCAGGCCATCGACTCCCTGGCTCTTGAGGATGTCGTCGACTATTACAAGCAGTTCTACGCTGGACGCACCTTTGTGCGCGTGCTCGACGCCGGCCAGCAGCCCAAGACGGCTTCGGTCGTCGGCACCAACGCCGCCCAGATTGGCCTCGCGCTCAACAAGCGCGCGGGCGTTCTGGTGGCGACGGGCGCCATCGACAATCTGTGCAAGGGTGCAGCAGGCCAGGCGGTTCAGTGCGCCAACATCGTCTTTGGTTTTGACGAGCGACGAGGCTTGCCCACAGTGGCGTGCCCGGTGTAGCACATTCGATTGTTAACGATTTGGTAGTCGGGCATCGAGTGGGGCGCCACTCTTAAGCTGGTCTCATGATTACGACTGGCATGGCGCACCAACCGATGTCCGTTTTTTGTTTGACATAAGGAGTCATGAAGACGATGAATACCGAGCTGTTTGATATCAAGATTCGCGCCGTCGAGGGTGGCGTTACGGCTGCGGCTGGTTTTAAAGCTGCGGGCATCCACGCTGGGTTCCGCAAGAACCCCGAGCGTCTGGATTACGCGCTCGTCGTGCCCGATAAACCCTGTCCCGGTGCCGGCGTGTTTACCACCAATCGCTTTTGCGCGGCGCCCGTGCAAGTGAGCCGTGCCAACCTGGGCGGTGCCGACAAGGGTTACGGTATCATCGCCGGCGTTTCGGTCAACTCTGGCAATGCCAACGCCGCCACGGGTGAGACCGGCCTTGCATGCGCGTGCGAGACGTGCAGCATCGCATCGCAGGTCATCGGCTGCGAGCCCCAGCAGATTCTGGTTGCCTCCACGGGCGTGATTGGCCAGATTCTGCCAATCGACACGTTTGAGACCGCCATTCCTGCTGCCTACGAGGCGCTCTCCGCCCACGGTGGAGCCGATGCTGCTCGCGCCATCATGACGACCGACACGCACTCCAAGGAGTACGCCGTGTCCTACGTCAGTGAGGTTGCGGGCCATGCGGGCAACGTCTATTCGGTAGGCGGAATGTGCAAGGGCTCGGGCATGATCATGCCCAATATGGCCACCATGATCGCGGTCATTACTACCGATGCCCCCGTCGAGCCGGCGGCACTTCATGCCCTGCTGCTCTCGACCGTCAAACAGACCTTTAACAAGGTAACGGTCGATTCCGACACCTCGACCAACGACACCTGCATCATGCTTGCCTCCGGCGCCGCTGCCGCAGATGCCGATCCTATCGTCGAGGGCTCCGATGCCTTTGACGAGTTGGCATTTGCCGTGCGCGAGGTGTGCGAGAGTCTGGCGCGCAATATCGCCGCCGATGGTGAGGGCGCATCCAAGCTTGTTACGGTCAACGTTACCGGAGCCGCCAACGACGAGGAAGCTGATATCGCCGCTCGTGCCGTTGCCAACTCGCCGCTCGTTAAGACCTGCATCGCCGGCCACGACTGCAACTGGGGCCGTGTTGCTATGGCGCTTGGCAAGTGCGGCGTGAAGTTTAATCAGGAAGACGTTTCCATCGACATGATGGGCATGCCTGTCTGTCGCGACGGTCTGACTGTTCCCTTTGATGAGGACGAGGCTCTACGACGTTTCGAGGCGCCCGAGATCGTGATCTCGGCCGACCTGGGCGCAGGCGACGCGGCAACGACCGTGTGGACCTGCGACCTCACGCATGAGTACATCTCCATCAACGGCGACTACCGTTCCTAGATTCCGGGCACGCTGCGCATCTTGCCGCGATTGCGGACAGCGGAGCACGGCGCGATAACGATACGAAAGACGAGGCAGATTATGAAATTCGCACGCGATTGTCGTTCGAGCGAATCCAACGAAGCAACCGCGCAGCTGCTGTTCGAAGCGCTGCCGTGGATTAAGAACCTGACCGGCAAGACGGTTGTTATCAAATATGGCGGAGCCGCCATGGTTGATGAGCAGCTGCGCCGCGACGTGATGAGCGACATCGTTTTGCTCAAGATCATCGGTATGCGCCCCGTCATCGTGCACGGCGGCGGCAAGGCTATCAACGAGGCGCTGAGCCATTACGATATTCCCGTCGAGTTTAAGAACGGCCAGCGCGTGACCACGCCGGCGACTATGGATATCGTGCGCGAGGTGCTGGGCGGCAAGGTTAACCAGGAGCTGGTTGCTGCCATCAACCACCACGGCAACCTGGCCGTGGGCGTGTCGGGCAGCGATGCCGGCACGCTCATCGCCGAGCCGCTCGACCCCGAGCTCGGTCGCGTGGGCAAAGTGACGCACGTCAACACCGACTATATCGAGCGCTTACTCGATAGCGAGTACATCCCCGTCATCGCTACCGTCGCGGCGGGGGAGGACGGCGGTTTCTTCAACATCAACGCCGACACCGCCGCCGGTGCCGTTGCCGCGGCGCTCCACGCGCATAAGGCGATCTTTTTGACCGATGTCGATGGCCTGTACAAGGACTTTAGCGACAAGGACTCGCTTATCTCCAACCTAACGCTCGACGAGGTTAACGAAATGCTCTACGGCGGCGAGGTCGATAAGGGCATGATTCCCAAGCTGCGCGCGGCCGTCGATGCGCTTACCGGCGGCGTATTTCGTGCCCACATCATTAACGGTACTACGCCGCATTCGCTGCTCCTGGAGCTGCTGACCGATGCCGGCGTCGGCACCGTGATCCATTCCACCGAGACGGCTTACGAGTTCGATACGCATCCGCATCCGCTTTCGACGTTTGCTGCGCGTCTGACCGAAAACCTTGACGAGGTCGAGAAGCTTCAGACGGTCTAGCTGACCCGCAGCCGCCCCATTCCTGCACCCATAGCCCCGCGCCGTCTGGCGCCCAACGAAAGGCATCCCATGTCACTTGCAGCTCAGCAATCGCTTGAATCCCATTACGTTATGCATACCTTTGGCCGCTCTCCGGTCGAGTTTGTCGAGGGTCACGGCATGAAGCTCACCGGCGACGATGGCCGTGAGTACCTCGACTTTCTTGCCGGCATCGGCGTGTGCAGCCTAGGTCATGGCGACCCGGCTGTGCTCTCGGCGCTCGAGGCACAGACCAAAAAGCTCATGCATGTCTCCAATTACTTCTACATCGAGCAGCGCGGACAGGTCGCGGCGCTGCTGTCCAAGCTTGCTAACGACGACGTAGATGGTGCGCGCGTGCTTGCCGATGCCGTTGTCGCCGGCGATGAGACCACGGCAGCTGCTCTTGGTGCCCCGGCTGCGGATGAGCAGGTTTGGGAGACCTTCTTTGCCAACTCTGGCGCCGAGGCCAACGAGGGCTCGATGAAGCTCGCGCGCCTGTACGCCAAGCGTGCCGGTAATGGCGGCAACACCATCGTGTGCATGCGCGGCGGCTTCCACGGCCGTACGCTCGAGACCATTGCCGCCACCATGCAGGATTGGCTGCAGGACAGCTTCCGCCCGCTGCCGGGTGGCTTTGTGGCCTGCACGCCCAACGATGTGGATGAGCTGCGTGTGATCTTTAAGCAGCTGGGGAGCGAAATTTGTGCCGTGATGCTCGAGCCGATCCAGGGTGAGAGCGGTGTGCATCCCATGACCGAGGAGTTTATGGCTACGGCGCGCGACCTGGCACACGAAGTGGGCGCCGTGCTTATCGCCGACGAGGTCCAGTGCGGCATCTTCCGCTCCGGCAAGCCGTTTGCATTCCAAACCTATGGCGTGGAGCCCGACATCATGAGCCTTGCCAAGGGCATTGCCGATGGCGTGCCCATGGGTGCCGTCGTGGCAAAGAAGGAGATTGCCGACGTGTTTAAGCCGGGCGACCACGGCTCGACCTTTGGCGGTAGCTGCTTGGCCGTCGCGGCGTGCGCCGCGACGCTCTCCGCGCTTGTGCGCGGCGATTATGCCGACCATGCTGCCAAGGTGGGTGCCTATATGGAGGCAAAGCTCGCCAAGCTGCCGCACGTGACCGAGGTACGTGGTCGCGGCTTGATGCTCGGCTGTGATTTGGATGATGCCGCGGGCGACGCGCATGGTGTTGTTGCCCGCGCGCTGGCCGCCGGTGCCGTGATCAACGCTACGGGTGCGCATACGCTGCGTTTCCTGCCGCCACTCGTCTGCGAGGAAGCCGACGTGGACAGTCTGATCGAGATCCTGTCGGGTGTTTTGGGCTAACGCGGCGCAATAACTCAATTTGGACCGAGTTCCGGACTGCGGACGTGCCCTATGCGGCATGATTCAGCGGTCTGGAGCCCGTTTTGCCTTAGATTTGCTAAGGCAGGGAGACCTGCTGGTCAAAAAACATCAAATATGAGTACTGTTACCGATTTGGTAGCAGCAATTTTGGACTAATAAGGCCAGATGGCAAGTCGAAATGGCGATGAATACACGATTTTGATCTGACTGTTAGTCCTTATAATGGACATATGTTGCGTAACTTAAGCAAATACTGTCTATTTATATGTTGCAAACAAAGTAGCAGTACTCATTTTTGCCATTTTTTGACCACGGCCTTTGTGACAGACGTGCTGGCGGGTTCGAATCCCATGCGCTGGGCCCAAAAAAGAAAGGCTCCCATTGCTGGGAGCCTATCAAATCAGTGGTGGGCGATGAGGGATGTCCGCGTGCGGCTCCGCCGCCCGCATCCGCTTCGTCGCTTCGCTCCTCAGCTCCGCACCCTTGCGGGTTCGAATCCCATGAAATGGGCCCAAACAAAAACGGTCCCCTTTCGAGGACCGTTTCCAATTCAATGGTGGGCGATGAGGGATGTCCGCGTGCGGCTGGCGCCGCCCGCATCCGCTTCGTCGCTTCGCTCCTCGCGTGCTGCGCTGGAAAACGCTTCGCGTTTCCTCAGCTCCGCACCCTTGCGGGTTCGAATCCCTCTGCGATGGGCCTGAAAAAAAGAAAGGCCTCCATCGCTGGAGGCCTAACAATTCGGTGGTGGGCGATGAGGGATTCGAACCCCCAGCCTTGTGCGTGTAAAGCACCTGCGCTAACCGTTGCGCCAATCGCCCGTGCGGAGAGAGTATAGCAAAACAATCGCCTCATTCACCTCATATCCATTAAAGGTAACTCGCGCGTGTCACAGCGGAGCTGATTCAGTTGAGATTGCCTGAACATTCCGCCCCTCTTTACGCCCTCGGGTATACTCAAAAGCTACTGATTCGATTTGATGCCCAGCAACAGCAGAGGGGATAGTATATGTGCGGTTTTGTCGGTTTTGTCGGTGGGACGGATAACCAATCCGAGGTGCTCACCAAGATGATGGACCGCATCGTCCATCGCGGTCCCGACATGGGCGGTCAGTTTATCGACGGCCGCGTTGCCCTGGGCTTCCGCCGCCTGTCGATCCTCGACCTGACCGAGGCCGGCGCTCAACCCATGGCCAACGAGGACGGCAGCGTCGTCATTGTCTTCAACGGCGAGATCTACAACTTCCAAGAACTCCGTTCCGAGCTCGAGGCCAAGGGCTACAAGTTCCACTGCGGCGCCGACACCGAGAGCCTCCTGCACGGCTACGAGGAGTGGGGCGAGGCCGTCCTCGATCGCCTGCGCGGTATGTATGCCTTCGTCATCTGGGACAAAAAGAAGAACAAGCTTTTTGGCGCCCGCGACATCTTTGGCATCAAGCCGCTTTACTACTATCCCATGGCCGATGCGGGCGACGGCGCTCCGGGCGTGCTCTTTGGTTCCGAGATTAAGAGCTTCCTGGACTACCCGCACTTCCACAAGGCGGTCAACAAAAAGGCTCTGCGTCCGTACATGACGCTGCAGTATTCGGCAACCGAGGAGACCTTCTTCGAGGGTGTCTACAAGCTGCCGCCGGCGCACTACTTTACCGTCGATATCCCGACCGGCAAGATGAACATCGAGCGCTACTGGGATTGCGATTACTCTGCCGTCGAGAAGCCGTTCGAAGAGTATGTCGATGAGCTGGACGAGGTCGTGCACGAGAGCGTCGAGGCCCATCGCATCGCCGACGTCAAGGTCGCGTCGTTCCTCTCCGGTGGCGTCGACTCCAGCTACATCGCCGCTTGCCTCATGCCCGACAAGACCTTCTCGGTGGGCTTTGACTACAAGAACTTCAACGAGACCAACTACGCCAAGGAGCTTTCCGATAAGCTCGGCGTCGAGAACGTTCGCAAGATGATTACCGCCGACGAGTTCTTCGGTGCACTCGAGGACATCCAGTATCACATGGACGAGCCGCAGTCCAACCTGTCTTCCGTGCCGCTGTGGTTCTTGGCCGAGATGGCTCGCAAAGACGTCACCGTCGTGCTTTCGGGCGAAGGTGCCGACGAGCTTTTTGGCGGCTACGCCTACTACGAGGACACGGTTCCGGTGCGCAAGTACAAAAAGATGGTGCCGCTGCCCATCCGTCGCGCGCTCGGTAACCTGGCGCTGCATATGCCGTACTTCAAGGGACATAACTTCCTGGTCAAGGGTGCCGAGATCCCCGAGAAGTCGTTCCTGGGACAGGCTCTGGTATGGCCGGAGCGCGAGGTCGACGGCGTGCTCAAGCCCGAGTACAACACCGGCGACGGCGCCTTTGAGCTCGCTGCACCCATCTACGCACGCGTGAAGGGTCAGCCCGAACTGGTCAAGAAGCAGTACCTGGACATGAACATGTGGCTCCCGGGCGACATTCTGCTCAAGGCCGACAAGATGTGCATGGCGCACTCGCTGGAGCTGCGCGTGCCCTTCCTGGACCGCAAAGTCATGGAGTTCGCCGAGCACATTCCCGATCGCTACCGCATCAACGAGAACGGCAACAAGCAGGTACTCCGCCACGCTGCCAACAAGTCGCTGCCCGATGAGTGGGCCACCCGTCCCAAGGTGGGCTTCCCGGTGCCGATTGTCTACTGGCTGCGCGAGCAAAAGTGGTACGACTATGTCAAGGAGTACTTCACCGCGCCGTGGGCAAGTGAGTTCTTCAATACCGACGAGCTCATGCACCTGCTCGATCTGCACTTTGCGGGCAAGGGCGATTTCCAGCGCAAGATCTATACGCCGCTCGTGTTCCTGGTGTGGTACAAGCGCTTCTTTATCGACGAGGACCAGCCCGCTGTTCAGGCTGCCTAGCCTCGGCTTACGAACACCTGCGCGTAACGGCTCCTCCGGGAGCCGTTTTTGCGTGGGTGCGTTTCAGTTACTATAAAAGCCGTCCCTGCCAAATGGCTGAGAAAGGTGAAAGATGCACCATTCGGATTCCGCGACCGTGACCACGGTCGATACGCTTGCCAAGCTTCTCGACGTGTGCGGCGAGCTGCGCGCATCAGAGCAGGTTGACGAGCGCGCCGTGACCGGCTGCTCGTTTGATTCGCGCGCGGTCTCGGCAGGTGACGTATTCTTTTGCAAAGGTGCTGCCTTTAAGCCCGCGTTTTTGAGCATGGCGCTCGATGCGGGCGCCGTCGCATTTGTGTGCGAGGAGTCGCTGGTCGAGTCTCTGGAGCCGCTGGCGAAGGAGAGCGGTGCTGCGATGCTGGTTGTTGATAGTGTTCGCACGGCCATGGCCCTGTTGCCGCCGGAGGTCTACGACCGTCCCGACCACGACGTCAAGATCGTGGGCATCACCGGTACCAAGGGAAAGACCACGGCCGCTTTTATGCTCCAGTCGATTATCAAAGCGGCGGGCGAGTCCTGCGGCATGATCGGATCGGTGAGTACCGACGATGGTATCGAGTGCTACGAGAGCACCAATACTACGCCCGAGGCCCCCGAGGTCTGGCGCCATATCGCCAACTGCCGCACGTCCGGTCGCCAATCCATGGTCATGGAGGTCTCGAGCCAGGCGCTCAAGTACCAACGCGTCGAGAATCTGCCGTTTGACGTGGCGTGCTTCCTCAACATCGGCCGCGACCACATCTCGCCGATCGAACACCCCACGTTTGAGGATTATTTTGAGAGCAAGCTCAGGATCTTTGACCAGGCAAAGACCGCCGTGGTGAATCTGGGCACCGAAGAGGTCGACCGTGTGCTGGGGGCAGCGTCGACGGCCGAGCGCTTGGTGACCGTTGGCGTCGAGCATCCCGAGGCGAGCCTGTGGGCAAGCGATGTCCGCATGGTTGGCTTTAGCATCGAGTTCAACTTGCATGGCCTGTGTGCCGACGAGTCCGAGGCGGGGGAGAAGGTCCTGCTGGGCATCGCGGGCGACTTTAACGTGGAAAACGCGCTGGTCGCTATCGCCGCTGCGCGCGAGATCGGCATCGGTATCGAGGCTATCAAGAAGGGCCTCTCCAAACTGCGTGTGCCGGGCCGTATGGAGGTCGTGGAGTCGAAGGACGGCCGCGTGATTTGCGTTGTCGACTATGCGCACAACCAGCTTTCGTTCCGTTCGCTTTTCTCGTCGGTGAAGCGCGCGTTTCCCGCTAGCCCCGTCATTGCGCTGTTTGGCGCTGCCGGCGGCAAGGCGCAGGAGCGCCGCGAGCAGCTTCCGCGCGAGGCCGCACCGTATTCCGACCTGATGATCTTTGCCAACGAGGATCCAGCTCACGAGGACCCGATGAAGGTCTGTCGCGAGCTTGCCGAGCATGTTCCCGACGATACGCCGAACAAGATCATCCTCGACCGCGAAGCCGCTGTGCATGCGGCGTTCAAGGCGGCGCGCGAGGAGTACGTCAACCCCGATGCTCCCACCATTGTCTTGCTGCTGGCAAAGGGTGACGAGGAGCTCATGCACGTGGGCGACGAGTTCGTGCCCATCGAGAGCGACCTTTCGTTGGCCAATCGCCTGATCGATGTTACCCAGTTTGACTAATGAACCATGATGGCGGCGGCGCCCTGAGTGCGCTGTCGCCATAAGCGTGTTCCCTCAATCAAAACATGCCGTCCAAGTCCAAACCCTTCTACGTAAACGGAGTAACCATGTCCCACAATACCCTGCCGACCGTTGCCGAGCTTTCGGGCGAGATGCGCGAGCGCTTGGCCACGGTCAAGTACGTCTTTACCGATCTGGATGCCACGATGCTTGCACCCGGCTCGTGCGTGCTACGCGACAACGACGGCAACCCCTCGACCAAACTCGTCGAGGCCGTCGTGGCGCTCGCTCGCGCTGGTATTCAGGTGGTTCCCACCTCGGGCCGCAACCGTACCATGATCCACGAGGACGCGCGCGTGCTCGGCCTCAACTCCTACATCGGCGAGATGGGCGGCCTGGTCATGTACGACCTCAAAGCCAACGATTGGGAGTATCTGACCGGCGACATGCCCTACGACCCCTCTTGCGGCCTCACGCCGCACCAGGTGATCGAGCAGACCGGCGTGTGCGAGAAGATCCTCGCCCGCTGGCCGCACAAGATCGAGTATCACAACGACATGTCGACCGGCTACAAGTACCGTGAGGTCACCGTCGGCATGCGCGGCGATGTGCCCGACGATGAGGTTCAGGCCATCCTGGACGAGGCCGGCTGCGGTCTGATCTGGGCTTGCAACGGCCATCTGACGCATCTGTCCAAGCCGACGACGCTCGAGCTCGATCGCGTCGAGGACGGTCGCGCATTCAATATCAACCCCGCGGGCCTCAACAAAGGCGTCGCCATTGCGCGCTTCTGCGAGCACCTGGGGATCGAGCGCGAGGAGACACTCGCGCTCGGCGACTCCGAGTCCGACTTCTACATGGCCGATCACGTGGGCACGTTCTGCTTGGTCGAGAATGGCCTGACGAGCGCCGGCGCGCCCGAGTTCCTGGCTGCTTGCGAGAATGCTTTCGTTACGCGAGGCAAAATTGTCGACGGTTGGGCGGCGACGGCAGAGCTGCTGGTCGCGGCGCGTTCGTAGCGCGCCGCCGCCGCACTTGGACATGTCTTTTCGAGAGAGACTGGTGAGGTAATGTCCGATATCGAGAATCCGGCAGGCGACACGCGCCCGATTGGCGTGTTCGATTCTGGTTTGGGCGGTCTGACGGTTGCGCGCGCCATCGCGACGGCGCTGCCGCACGAGTCCGTCTACTACTTTGGCGACACCAAGCGCTGCCCCTACGGCACCCGTACCGAGGATGAGGTGCGCTCGTTTGCGTTGCAGGCGGGTCGTTGGCTTTCGAAGCACGACGTCAAGATTATGGTCATCGCCTGCAACACGGCGACCGCTGCGGCCTTGCGTCTGGCCCAGCAGGTGCTCGACGTTCCCGTGATCGGCGTGATCGCGCCGGGTGCCCGTGCGGCAATCAACAGCACCCGCTCGCGTCGCGTGGGCGTGCTCGCCACCAACCTCACCATTCGCTCGGGCGCCTACACGCGCGCCATTCAGGACCTGGATGCCGGCGTCGATGTATACGGCTGTCCTGCCTCGAGCTTTGTCGAGGTTGTCGAACACGAGCTCGCCTCGGGTGCACATCTGCAGGAACAGTGGCTTGAGAACGAGGATATCTTCGATACGCCTGCCGTGCGTGCGCTGGTGGGTGCCACGGTTGAGCCGCTGCGCGACCACGGTATCGATACCGTGGTACTCGGCTGTACGCATTTTCCGCTGTTGGTGGGACCTATCCGGCATGCGCTGGGGCCTGGGGTGCGCGTCGTGAGTTCCGCCGAGGAGACCACGCGCGAGCTGACCGATATCCTCACGCGCCGCGAGCAGCTGGCGGGCGACGCCGCCGAGCCGCAGCATCGTTTTGCCACGACGGCCGATAACATTGCCGAGTTTGCGGTGGCGGGTAGCTTTATCTTTGGTCAGCCGCTCAAGAGCATCGAACATATCGATATCGATGAGCTGAAATAGATGTAAGGCAGCCGTCAAGGCCTTCGCCACATCTTTTGCCGAAAGGATATTTCTATGGAGTATATGCAGGTCAACCGCGCTAACGGTCGCGCCGCCAACGAGCTGCGCCCCGTCAAGCTCACCCGTGGCGTCATGAAGTACGCCCACGGCTCGTGTTTGGCCGAGTTCGGTGACACGCGCGTGCTGTGCGCCGCCACTATCGAGGAGGGCGTGCCGGGCTGGCGAAAGGGAGCTAAGGCCGGCTGGGTGACCGCGGAATACGCCATGCTGCCGGCGTCGACCGGCAAGCGCTGCAAGCGCGAGCACGCCAACCGCAAGGGCCGCTCCATGGAGATCGAGCGCCTCATCGGTCGCAGCCTGCGTACCGTCGTCAATATGAAGGCACTCGGCGAGTACACCGTTACCGTCGACTGCGACGTGATTCAGGCCGATGGCGGCACGCGTACAGCGAGCATCACCGGCGCCTGGGTGGCGCTGCGCGACGCCCTCGCCATGTGGGTCGAGGCGGGCAAGATCGAGCGCATCCCGCTTATCGGCCAGGTGGCTGCCATCTCCATGGGCGTTGCCGACGGCAATACGCTGCTTGACCTCGATTATTCCGAGGACAGCCATGCCGAGGTCGACATGAACCTCGTCGCCACCGACACCGGCGAGATGATCGAGCTCCAGGGCACCGGCGAGCAGGCGCCCTTTGACCGCAAACGCCTCAACGCCCTGCTCGACCTGGGCGACAAGGGTATCGCCGAGCTCATCGAGCTTCAGCGCCAAGCCATCGCCTAACCTGCCAAAAGGGACAGGTTTATTTTGGTAGGTTTTATCTGCTGAAATGCTGCGTTGAAAGGTCCGATCG
>CABUGR010000007.1 GCA_902491135.1 uncultured Collinsella sp.
TTTGCCCCAAATCGTCCTCGGACATGGCAGGACCCCCGCTGCGCACTTCGTGCGGCGGGGGTCCTGCCGTCCTGCGGAAAGATTTGGGGGCAAAGCCCCTGGCCTCCCCTACGTTCACTTCGCTGGCGGCGGCTACAGGGACCTACACTCTGTAAAAGCGCCGGGCTGATAGTTGCTTTTTATTGGTAGGGGCTCTTGCTAGGTAGGGACACTTACTAGTGACAGGCTTCGCCTGCGTGCTTGGTTTACGCTGCGCTGGTTTCTTTGTATTCGAAGACTGGTTCTAGGAGGTCTTCGATATTGCAGTGGAGGGCTTTTGCTATAGCTCTTACGGTTGTTACCGAGGCTTCGTTGATGTTTCGTTGGCGCTGTTCGTACATTTGGATTGAGCGGAGTGATACGCCCGATTCGTATGCCAAGTCTTGTTGGGTTTTCTTAAGCCTCTTTCTTGCTAGTGCTAGCTTGGTTTGACGAGGTGTTTTCTTCGCCATATCGCAAACAAGACTCGCCACACGTTCCTCTGAGGCTTCATGCCAGGGGTAGTACAGGTTGCGCAGCGCGTCAAACGGAACGACATGCAGCAGATCTTCGAAAGACTCTCCTAGGCGCCACTGCAGGTATGCCAGCATCCAGCCCGCCCAATATTCCGGCGTCTTCTCAAATCGATAGGTGCAGTCCGGTATAGGCCCGTTTTGATAGCCCGACCTTTCGGCGATAAGCGCGAACAGCTCAACACCCGATTTTCCCGACACTACCCATGCATTGCCGCGCTCAAACTCTCGAGCAACCCCGCTCAGGCAAAAGAGTTCAGCAACTTCCGATCCTTCTGCTCCGTAATCGTTAACGGCATAGTCGAAGCAATCCCCGAGGTTGTTCATTGCGTCCTCAAGGTAATAGACGGGGTATGTCCTACTCGGCCCACAATCCGTTAACTCTTGGATCATTTAAATCAACCCTCCCTGCCATCAAATCCCTAATGTCGACACCATCAGAGTCAAATCCGTTTACCGTATCCAGGTACTTTCGTCGAGCGTTCTGTTCTCGCTCAAATCGTTTGGGATAAAACTCGGCTCCTGAGGCCTGCTTCCAATCGCGGAACCTGATCGCCGAGAACGCGCGCTCACTCATAAGCGCATATTGAATGCCCAAATCCCCCAAAAACATAATGCGCTGCAGTTGCCTGAGCGAAATCATGCCGTTAACGAACTGTCTTGCAAACGAAAAGTAGGAATCGTCAGCGCGATAGCCTCGAATGACGTCATAAGGAGAAATATCAATCAGGCAGTTGTCCAGCAAATACCGAAGTCCTTCGCGTGCCAGCGGCGTCGAGACATTAAACTCCCGGTTGTCGGCCAAAATCGCAAGCCAATTGAGGATTGAAAACTCCCCAGACTCTAAATCCAAGACCGAAAGGCCATCTAAATCAAGCTCATATCGATTGGCAATGCCATCAGACTCGGTTCGACATGCCCACTCCATTGCCATTTCCTCATGCGGTGTGCAATAAAACCCGCGCCCATAGTCATTGAATTGTCTGCATTTATCCAACGATGGATGATCAACAACAACGTCCGACCCGTGCCAAAGCTCCATATCGACCTCCAAAAATATCACTTCAGTGATAGTTTACCAATAACTATCACTGAAGTGATATTGATAAGAGCTTTTGAGGGGCCGCGGCCTGACTAAAGGCAGGCCTCGGCGATGCGGCGCTTGAGTTCGTCGATGCCCACGCCGGTCTGGGAGCTTGTGATGATTACGTTCTCAGCCGGGACGTTGAGCTGCTTTTTGATGGCTGCTGCCTGGCGGGCCTGTTGGGTGCGGCTGAGCTTGTCGGCTTTGGTGAGGCAGACGATAAAGTTGAACTCGTTGCCCTGCAGGTAGTCGATCATGTCATGGTCGAGTTTACTGGGGTCGTGGCGAATGTCCACCAGCGACACAACCAAGTTAAAGCTGCGCTCTGAGTCGAAGAAGTCGCCGATAAGCTCAGCCCAGCGGTCGCGCTCGGCCTTGGAACGACGGGCGAAACCGTAGCCCGGCAGGTCCACAAAATGCACGTCGTCGGCCTCAAAAAAGTTGATGTTGCTCGTCTTGCCCGGCGTGCTCGAAACCTTGACCAGGTTCTTGCGGCCAAAGAGTTTGTTCATGATGGAGGACTTGCCCACGTTGGAGCGGCCGACGAAGCTCACCTCGGGACAGGTTGACTCGGGAATCTGCGAAACCTTGCCGTAGCTGGCGACGAACTTGGCAAGCTGGTAGTTAATTGAATCGGCCATGGACACTCCTTGGTCGTAGGTTCTTACAAATAGACGCGCTATTGCGCAGCGGCAATGCGGCGGACGATATCGAGCGTGATGTCACTTGCGACACGCGCGTACTCGAACAGATCGAACTCGCGCTCGCAAATTGCATCGTACGCCTCGTCACAATTATCGCTGATAGCGCGCAACACCAGGCAATCGACACCATTTTTGGTTGCGACATGGGCAATTGCCGCGCCCTCCATGCCGACACAATCGGCATGCGTCGCCTCGATAGCGTCGTTGCGCATGGTGGCGCCCGTCACAAAGCGGTTACCCGTGGCAATCGTGCCGACCAGGAACTGCTTGGTGCCCTCATTCGAAGCGACTGCATTTGTCGAAGCGTCAACAAACCCACGCTCAGCAAGCACGTCGGCGGCAATATCGACCAGCGCGGGCGTCGAGCCAAACTCCTCGAGCCCCGGTGCGGACTCGGCGATAAGCGCGGTATCGGTATCCAGATAGCGTAGGCGTTTGCCAATGACCACGTCGTCGATATGGAGCTTGGGGTTCAAACCGCCCGCAATGCCCGAAAACACAACAGCCTGCGGAGCATACTTGCTAATGAGGTGCTGTGTTGCAGCGGCGGCGTTCACCGTGCCCATGCCCGCCGTTGTGGCGACAACTGTCAGACCGTCGAGCTCACCGCTCACAACGGTCAAGCCCGCCTCCCGTGCCTCGCAAACGTCGCTCAGCTCTTCCTTAATCTGCATGATCTCTTTTTCGAGCGCACCGATAATCGCGATGGTAGCCATACCATTCCCCAAACCTATACGAAATTCTCAACCAAGGTATGGTACCAGCATTTTGTTTGACCTCGCCAAACGAACACGCTAAGCCAGTGCAGCTCGCGTATCAAACAGAGCCTTTGCAATCGCGGCCGTAACCTCGCTCGAGCGGTCGCTCCACGGCATCGATGTCATGATGCTCATGACATAGGTACGGCCATCGATGTCGATAAGGCCCGCATCGCATGTCGAATAGTAACCATCCTCGCTAATCCAGCCTGCCTTGTTGCGCACCAAAACCTGCTCGTCCGCAATGCCATCGCGAATAAACGAGCGCGATGTTGATGCCAGAAGGCCCGACAACCACTGTGAAGTCTCGGTATCCATGCTCAGATACTCGCTCATCTCGCGCCATAACCTCGCAGAAGTGCGCGGGCAGTAGGTCGGAAAATCACTCATCGGATTCAGTGCCGTTTCGTCATCAACGCCCAGATTGGCAATCCAATCCTCATAGCCATCATGGTCAAACGCCGCGCGTAACGCGATAAACGAATCGTTGTCTGAGTTGACGACGGCATTCTCGATAAGGTCGCGCACCGTCTGCCAGCCCATGCTGTAACCACCATACGTGGCTAAAGGCCAATCGAGCGACACCTGCCCCGATTCGACCAACATCTCGCAAATATAGAGTGCATACAGCGCCTTATAACTGCTCGCTCCATACACCTCAACATCGGCGTTATACGTCACGCCCCTACCACTCGATAGGTCGTAGAACACTACACCCACGTCGCCCAGCTCCTGCGCCCGACACAGGGCATCCTGGAGCGAGGCAAGGCTCTCATCCTCCAAGGCAGGAGTCTTGTTATCCACCAACGAGAAGGTCCGAACGGTATCACCCGAAGGGATATCGTTGAAGTCCGCCTTCGAAAGTCTCGTCTTGAGATCTGCCGTCGACAGAGCTTGATCTGCCGACGCTTTGGACTTTGAAACCTTCTCGTTTTGCAGCTGTACCGTTGACGCATCTGGGCGCCCCGTTCGCTCCGAGGCGTAGGTTTTAACGGTAATTCCGAGGATAATAACCGCCGACGTTAGCATCCCAATAGCGGCAATCTTCCTCACGCGGATGCGAGCGCCGGCAAGGCCACGCGAAGACGTGCCCTTCGTCTTATATCTGCTGCCATGCTGCGGCACATACTCGTCCCGCGATGCGATGTTTCGCACGTGGTCTCCTGACTGCCACCGTTTATATACGAGCAGCATGATACCGAGCAGGCATTTCTTTCCAAAGATATTCAGCAGCGTTTAAGGTGTCTTTAAAGAAACCACAAGCGTATTTATCCAAATGGCACGATTCTGTTGCGCATCTCACCGCAACCCAGAGAGCAGTCTTTTCAGGACGAGGCTCTTTAGCAATCAACTAGGTGCCCAGGGGCACTCATTTAAGTCTGTCCCCAATGAGTGCCCTTGGGGAACGAAAATGGCTCGCTAGCCGATGGCGTTTTTTAGCTCCGCACGGCGCTTTTTCATACCGGCCATAACGGCATTGCGCAGCTCGGGCATGCGCGCGGTATCCATCTGGGGCACGCCCTCGAGCTTATAGGGAATGCCCAGTTGCTCGTACTTGACGACACCCATCGTGTGATACGGCAGCATTTCCAGGCCCACCACGTTGTGCCATGGAGCGATGAGGCAACCGAGCTTCTCGCACTCCTCCACCGTGTCGGTAATGCCCGGCACAACCACGTGGCGGATAACGACCTTGATATTGCGACGTGCAAGCTCATCGCCAAACGCCAGGATGCGTGCGGGATCACAACCGGTCAGCTTTTTATGCTCGACCGGGTCGGCATGCTTAATATCGAGCAGTACCATGTCGGTCTCGTTGAGCACGGCATCGAACTTCTCGGGATGCTGAGGGTCGAAGGCGTAGCCACAGCTATCCAGGCAGGTATGCACACGGCCATCGGGGTTGTTGTGCATTGCACGGAACAGGTCGGCCAAAAACTCGGGCTGCAGAAGCGGCTCGCCGCCGGACACCGTAATACCACCGCTGCGGTAAAACTCATGGTTACTCTGGAACTCGTCCATAAGGTGCTCGACGGTCACCATCGTGCCGCCGTTAACCGACCAGGTATCGGGGTTGTGGCAATACGCACAGCGCATGGGGCAGCCTTGGACAAACACTACGAAGCGGATGCCGGGTCCGTCGACCGTCCCCATCGTCTCGATCGAATGCACGCGGCCAAGGGCAAACGCAGAGTCCTCGGGACGAGCGTCCACACCCTCAAGCGTCATTTCTGCCATTCGCGCTACCTTGCCTCTCCTTGGATGCAACCAATTAAAATGCCAGAGCCATTCTAGCCCATGTGCTTGCGTTTAAACGTCTCGGGCTAGAATGGCACGTTTTAATCTATCCCCCATCACCATGGCTGGGGTCTACGTCGAGATGTCAGGCTGAAGAACGCTCGCCCGCGGCCTTTACGCTTTAAGCGTGAGCACCGCACCGAAGGCGGTCGGGCCGCAGTGGCTCGAGATGACGCCGCCGACCTGAGTCCAGGTAATGTCCTTAAAGCCCAGGTCGTGCGCATAGACTTCCATGTCGTCGCGCAGCTCCTGGGAAAGGCCTACCGAATACGCCAGGCCAATGTGCGAGTAGTCGATCTCGCCCTTCGCAACCATGTGGTCAATAAAGGCGCGGGCGCACTTAAGCATAGAACCGCGGAACTTCTTGGTCGCCACGAACTTACCACCCGCCACCTCAATGCAGGGCTTAATCTTGAGCAGATGAGCGCCTAGGAACGCGACGTTGGACAAGCGACCACCCGCCTTAAGGAAGGCAAGGTCGGTAGGAACAAAGCCCAACAGCACGCGGTCCATGACGGAGTTCGTAAATGCAAAGATCTCGTCAACGGTGGCATCGGGATGAGCCTCAATATACTTGGCGGTCTCGACGACAACGAGCGACTGGCCCACCGAGACAAAGCGCGTGTCCATGGAGAACACGTAGTCGCGCCCCTGAGCCGCAATCTTAGAGGACTGATGCGAACAGGTCGTGGCCTCGGAATATGCAAGATGCAAAATAGTCGCGTCGGGTTGCTCGGCATGGATGCGGTCGTACACATGCGCAAAATCCGCTGGCGAACAGCCACTGGTCTTGGGCATCACACCAAACTCGTTGCAGCGCGAATAAATCTCGAGCGGATCGATCGAGCCGTCCTCGACGGTCTCGTCACCAATCGTGACATGCATGGGCACGCGCACGATGCCGTAGCGCTCGCAGAGCTCCGGCGTTACATCCGACCCAGACTCAACCACGATTACATACTTGCCCATTCTTATCACGACCCATCTCGACATTGGCTTTTCAATACATGACACGCGCGTCGCGCTGTTGCACAACGGCATCTAAGCGCCAAAGAGACGCCGCCCTTTGCACATAACAAAGGACAGCGTCTCCCTGGAAAACTCCGTGCTTAACTGAGATTTTACACGGTTTATTAAGGAGTGTTACTTATTCCGCAAACGGTCGCTATACGCGATAAACGGTAGTTGGCCGCGGCAACTGCGACACATTCCGCCCAACAAGTCCAATCGTGCTCCATGCACGGTTAATGAGCGAGGCGGTAGAAATCCATCGACGCCGCGCCCTCGGCGTGCAGCGCCATCGCCGGAACCGCCGACGAATAGGTACGGCTCGTAAGGGCCGCCTCACCGCCGTTGGCAAAAATCTCGACCATCGTAGTGTCCGAAAGCACGCGCAGGTCGCGAAGCTCGCCGAGCTCAATCGACCTCTGGTCGCGCCCATAGCCTTCGTCACCCATGTCGAGGGTAAGCATCCCGTCCGCATAGCGCACAAAGACACCCTTGCGAATCTCGAGCTCAACCATCTTGGCGCCCTCACAGGAAACCACGAGATCAAACAGGCGGCCCGGCTCCTCAACGGTTTCACCGCCTGTCGTGCGAACGCAGTCGCCGCGCATCCTCTCAATCTCGTGCGCCGGCTGCTGGCAGAGCTTACCATCGCGCATGCTCAGCTCTCGCGGCACCGTCAACGCGCACTGCCACCCGCGCGCCACCGTCGGGTTTTCCGCCGTCGCATCGGGGCAACCCGACCATCCGATCATCAATCGCCGGCCTGCAGCATCCTCAAAGGACTGCGGAGCATAGAAATCAAAACCGGCATCGACCATCGGGGGCATGCCCTTCCCGACGATTTTAAAGCTCGGCGCCTCCCAATCGGCCTCGATGGGGAACCACACGCACTGATGCGGATTGCGGTAACGCCAACCATCGGCAGGCACACCCTGCGGACAGCAAACGAGAATAAGCTCGCCATCAAGCTCAAACAGATCAGGGCACTCCCACATAAAGCCAAACTTCTCGCCCAGCTCAATGCGCGTCGCATAGCTCCAGACCCCTAAATCACGCGAAGTATAGACAAGCACGCAGCCACGGTCGTCTTTCGTACGAGCGCCCAGAACCATGTAGTAGATACCATCGTGCTCAAGGATCTTGGGGTCGCGCACGTGCGTACCGATATCGTCGGGGTAATCGACTGGTCCAACAGCCATGCGCTTCTCGCCCAATTCGTCGGGATTCTCGGCAACCATATGAATCTGGTTTTGCTCACGGCCCGTCAACACGTAGTCGTAATCATCGCGGTCAAAATGCTTGACGTTGCCGGTATAGAAGTAGTGAATCTTGCCATCACGTACAAAGGCAGAACCAGAATACGCTCCGCTCGAATCCAAATCGGAATCGGGGAACAGCACGGGGCCGTGATTCTCGTACGTCACAAAATCCTTTGTCGTCAGATGGTTCCAAAGCACTGGACCGCCATGCGCAGCATCGAATGGATCGTATTGATGATAGATGTGATACGTATCACCAATCTGAACCAAACCGTTGGGGTCGTTGAGCCAGCCAAGCTCAGGCTCCACATGGAACAGAAGCCTATCGGGGTCGGACGCGATGCGAGCCGCCGTCTCATCCTGTCCGACACGCCACTGCTCATAGTCCGCGCGTGTCACCTTGTTTTTTTGATTTAACATCGCCGTTGACTTTCTCGTCTATGGGGAAGGACGCTCGACTCACACGAGTCGAACGCCCTTCCTCAAATGGACTTATCCTCAGATTACACTGAACGGCTCAACTAGAAGCTAACGTCGAAGCCAGCGCCAGCGCCCTCTTCATCGGTGGTCGGCACGCCCTTTGCCTTGTTGTAGGCAAAGATCAAGACGATCGGCACGATAAAGGCGATGAGATTGCCAGCCACATACCACACGAGGGTCTCGGGCGTGACGATGAGCAGGCCAAGCACGCCGGTCAGACCCTGACCGATAGCGCGCACCTCAAAGAGCTTGACGAAGGCACCGCCGCAGCCTGCACCGATGCATGCGCAGATGAACGGAATGATCGAATAGCGCATGTTTGCAGCAAAGATAGCGGGCTCGGAGATTCCGACCAGCGTCGGGATAAAGGACGACATGCAGATGTTGCGCTCTTTGGAGTGCTTCTTGTGAATGAGGTACATACCGATGGCGCCGCCGCCCTGGGCGATGATGGAAACCGACCAGATGGCCTGGATGTAGTTGAAGCCAGTCGTGGCAACAAGGTTTGCCTCGATACCCTGGATGAACTGATGCGTACCGGTAACGACGAGCGGCTGCAGGAACGCGGCGAAGACAAAGGCACCAAAGACGCCCATCCTGTTGTACAGGATATCGATTACGCCGGCGAGGACGTCACCGATCAGGTTGCCGAGCGGGCCGAACACGGTGAACAGGGCAACGTTAGCAAGAATCAGGGTAACGGTCGGGACAAAGACGAACGAAACGACCTCGGGGATGTACTTCTGGGCAATCTTCTCGACCTTGGCCATAAACCAGGCAGTCAGGATTGCGGGGAACACACCGCCCTGGAAAGCAACCATGGGAATGGATAGCGGACCGAAGTTCCAGTACTCAGCACCCGTCGGGTCCATAACGAACGTGTTGCGGTTCATAAGGCTCGGGTGAACCATGACGATACCGACGAGGATGCCCAGGATCGGGTTACCGCCAAAACGCTTGACCGCGCTGTACATAACCAGGACAGGCAGGTAGTCGAACGTGGTGGCGATAATGGCAAAGAAGCTTGCGAGGTTCTTGAGGAACTCGCTGTGATCGGCGAGGCTGCCCTCCATGCCAAAGAGGCCGTTGGCAACGATCAGCGACTTAAGGCCGATGATGATTGCAGCGCCGACGAAGGCGGGAATGATGGGGATAAAGATGTCCGAGAATACCTTGAGGACCGAGAAGAACTTGCCCTTCTTGTCCGCCTCGGCGCCCTTGACCTCGGAAGCACTGATCTCCTTAACGCCCGTCAGAGCCATAAACTCATCGTAAACCTTGTTGACGGTACCGGTACCGAAGATGATCATGAGCTGGCCGCTGTTGTACAGCACGCCCTTGACGCCATCGATGTTCTCGAGCTCGGCCTTGTTGTATTTGCTCGTATCCTTGAGCACCAGACGCAGACGGGTCACGCAATGCGTGGCGCCCTCGATGTTCTCCAGTCCGCCGACGTTGTCGACGACTTGCTGGGACACTGCCTTGTAGTCCATGTTCCTCTCCATTCCTTTTCTAAATCATAAAACGGTTCGTTGCCGCTACAGAGACGCGATCGTTGCGTTTGCGCACTTGAGCGCACCGTCGGTGACGGTAAGCGCCACACCCTGGCCCTGCTTGTTGCAGAAGCGAGCGTTGAGCGCAACATCATCGACAAAGATGGTCGCGATGTCGTCGTCGACGACCAGACGCACATGGTGAGTGCCCTCGCCCTTAAAGAACAACGGACGCTCGAGGCCCATGTTGTTGACCTGGAACCACGGGTACTGGGGAGCCGGCGTGAACTCGAGCTTGCCCTCGCGCAGGTTGGCGCGGAACTCATAGGCAAGACCAGTCTCGGCGTCCTCGGCGAACTTGACCGAGAAGCCAGCAGCGTTACCGCCGAGCTCAATGTCGGCATCGAGCAAGTAGGTGGAGCCGGCATCCGCGGCGAGCACCTGCTCGACCTTGCCCGACTCGCAGGAAAGCTCAAAGGTCTCGACAGCCTTGCCCTCGCCAAAGGCGCCAAGCATGCTGTCGGGGAGCTTGGTGCCGAGCGTTCCGTCGGCACGCTGAACGATCTCGAGGGGCATAAAGGTGCCACCCCACAGGTAAGAGCTGGGGTCACCGCCCTCGTCACGCGTAGGAACCCAACCAAAGAGAACGCGGCGCTCACCATCAAATGCGGTACGCGCGGCATAGTACGCGCGGCCATCGAAGGAATCGTCCGCAGGAGTGATCCAAGGACCGTTGATAGAGCGAGACATGCGGTAACGGGTCTTGTTGCCATCACTGTACTCGGAGAACACCAGATACCACCAGTCGCCCATCTTAAAGAGATCAGGCATCTCGAACATGGTGTACAGGCCCGGATTCCACCAGTCGCCCTGGAACTCCCAGGTATCCAGGTCCTTGGAGGTGAACTTGACCAGACGACCGGTCATCAGACGCTTGTCCTCGCCCACACGCGTGCCGAGGATGAGCATGTACTCTTCGTTCTCCTCATCCCAAAGCACAAAGGGATCGCGCCAGTTGCGGTCATCGTAACCCTCCTGGGGCGGAAGCAGCGTCTCGGCGATGTTCTTCTCCCACTTGACGGCGTCGTCACTCGTTGCGTGAAGAAGAACCTGCTTCATCAAGCGTGCCTTGACCTTATCGCGATTGCAACCAGTGTAGAGCGCATGGTACTTGTCGCCCACCTTAAACACCGTGCCGGCATAAACATACTGGTCGACTTCCTCGTCGCCGCCACGCTCAAGGCTCTCGCCAAAGTCTTTGTAATTGACGAAGTCCTTGGTTGTCGCGAGTGCCCAGCCAAACGGCTCTCCGAAAGGTCCGGGGTTTCGCGTGTCACGCTGATGATAGAGATAGAACGTGCCGTCCTCGCCGTACGGCATGATGTCGCCCACCCAAATTCCCTCAGGCTGGTAATACACCTTGTGCATCCGAGACTTCCTTCCCACGTGATACTAACTCGGTACAACTGCAAGATATGTCAATCGTTTTCATATGTCAAACGTTTTCACACCAATACGTCTTTTCGCAGTTCCAGTCGTCGGCAAACGGTTGACATATGCCGGCGAACGGTTATTGGAGGCGTTTGAGGGATTCTTTTGGCGCGGGGTGAATTACGCGGTTTTACCCTCGATAAGTTCGACAGGAAGCTTGGTATTCGATTCGGGCTTTTCACCGTTAACAAGAGCGATGATGGATTGCGCCGCGAGCTCTCCGATGCGATCGATATCTTGACGAACGGTTGTTAAGTCAGGCATAAACGTCATAGTGCGGCGGGCGCCATCCGCGCCCACGACCTTAATATCGTCCGGAGCGCTCAAGCCGCGCTGCTTCATCACGTTAAGACAGATAGCCGCCATCGTGTCGTCTCCCGCAAAGATGCCGTCAATATCAGGGTTCTCATCGAGGATCTTCGCAACGACCGCGCTCTTTTCGTCGTCAGACTTAACGAACTCGACCTCACGGACAAGCGCGGGCAAACCAGCCTGCTCTACAACATCGTGGTAGGCATCGGTACGCTTATTGGCAGGCATACGCATGCGGCTATTGTTGCGCAGGCACAAGATGCGCGAACACCCGTCATCAATCAGGCGACGCGTGGCAAGTTCGCCGATGCTATAGCTGTCGCTCGCAATCTGAACAGAGGCCTCGCCAAGGTCGCAGTCGATACCAACCAGACTCAAGCCCATCTCGGCATACGCCTCGGCACCGATATTAAGCGAATTGACAATGACGCCATCAACCATATTGCGCCGAAGCATATCGATATAAGAACGCTCAAGATCAGGTCGATTGGCACTATTGCACAGCAGCATCTTAAAACCGTTTTCGGCCAGGGTACGCTCAACGGCTTGGACCGCTTGGGCATGAAACGGGCTGCTGACATAGGGGACGATCATACCGATTAGATTCAGGCGACCGTTGAGCATGGCACGGGCGATATCGTTGGGCGTATAGTTGATGCGCTTCATCGCGGCATGGACCTTATCGCGGGTCTCTTGGCTAATATAGCCGCGATTATTAAGCACGCGAGATACCGTAGTAGGCGAAACCCCCGCCACCGCTGCAACTTCCTTGATGCCAGGCTTAGCCGAATCCTTAGAACGAGCGCCCTCGCGAGCCATAGCAGCCTCCCCCATCAACATGTCATACGTTTACATACGAACAAAGCATACCCCAACAAGAGCGGGAAGACGGTAACAGTACAAGTAAGTAAACGACTCATCCAAATAATTAGGAGAGTTCCGCCTAAAGGGTGACTACACAGGACCCCCACCGGGGCTGTTTGGGCTACCTCCCAAAACATTCCGCACTGATATTTTCTGTATTGAAGACGTCGATGATGCACCCGTATACCATTGA
>CABUGR010000008.1 GCA_902491135.1 uncultured Collinsella sp.
CTTTCCACGCGAGCTCTTCACACGCACGTTGGTATTAAAAACCTGACGAAGCACGCGGGCAGCCTTTTTAAAAGACTGAGGCGTTGCAGGCCTCGGCGTCTTAGGTGTCTCTCCGGCAGAAAACAACGGAGCAAGATTTTCTGTCGCTCTTACGGAAAGGCCCTCTGTAACAACTTTCTCTGCAAGTCGAATACGCGCGTCCTCATAGGGAACCGCAAGAATCGCACGTGCATGACCAGCAGTAAGTTTGCCCTCAAAAATCATCTGCTGAACTACTTCTGGGAGATCGAGAAGACGCAGCGAGTTTGTAATTGCAGAGCGTGACTTGCTTACTGCCTTCGACAATGCCTCCTGGGTCATCCCGCTGGCATCAATGAGTTGGCGATAGCCCTTAGCCTCTTCGACGGGATTCAGATCAGAACGCTGAAGGTTTTCGATAAGAGCTAGAGCCAGCATCTCTTCATCATTTACCTCTTTAATGATGACTGGCAATTCTTCAAGGCCAGCAAGCTTTGACGCCTGGTAACGACGCTCACCAGCGATGATCTCATAGCCGTTTCCATGCTTGCGAACCAAAAGCGGCTGCAAAACGCCATGTTCTTGGATTGACTCGCTCAACTCACGAAGTTCAGTTTCGTTAAAGTGAATTCGCGGCTGATTCGGGTTGGGAACGATATCCTCAATAGGTAGTTTTGTTTCAGATGATGCATTTGAACCCGCTGCAGCCGAACCACCGGTCTCATACTCGGCCTCTGAGACCAAAGCATTGAGTCCCCGTCCCAATCCGCCACGTTTCTTTACACTAGGCACGCTTGATCACCTCTTTTGCAAGGTTCATATATGCTTTTGCACCCTTATTTTGAGGTGCATAGGTAATTACCGGTTCTCCAAAAGACGGAGCTTCGGAGATTTTGACCGTACGGGGGATTAGCGTCTTAAACGCCTTATCACCAAAGTACGATTGAACCTCCTCAACAACCTGATTCGATAGTGAAGTACGCGAGTCATACATGGTCATAAGCACACCATAGGTGTCTAAGCCCTTGTTCAGCCTTGATTTGACCATCTTCATTGACTCAAGCAGCTTCGTAACGCCCTCGAGTGCGTAATATTCGCACTGGATCGGAATCAAAACGCTGTCTGCTGCGGTCAAAGCGTTGATAGTAAGCAGGCCGAGTGAAGGTGGACAGTCAATGAAAATAAAATCGAACTCGTCCTGAATCGGCTCAAGCAAATCTTTGAGGCGAGTTTCACGTGCAATTGCGCTTACGAGCTCAATTTCGGCGCCTGCAAGCTGAATTGTAGCTGGAATTACGAATACTTTTTTGCAATTTGTATCAAGAACAAGTGATTCTGCCGGCACATCATTCAACAATGCATCATAGATACAGTGATCAAGGTCTTCTTTATCAATTCCGAATCCACTGGTGCTGTTTCCCTGCGGATCAAAATCGACAATCAGTGTCTTACGACCCTGCTCACCCAGTGCTGCTGCAAGGTTTACAGCCGTCGTTGACTTACCGACGCCGCCTTTTTGATTGATGATTGCAATGATACGCGTGTCTTTTGCGCTCTTAGAACGCTTAACGTCGCGAAATCCCACGGTCCCTCCTGGTGTGTATTAAAGCTGTCAAACGGAGGATGTTTCACGTGAAACATTCCGAATCGATATCAACCGCCATGTTTCACGTGAAACACTGCAAGTTGTTAGTATCCATTATGTTTCACGTGAAACATCTAGGCAAGCGGATTCTTCTTTGCCACGCCATTTGCACGAGGCAATGAAACGGATGCTGAATGACTCTTCTTAAGAACAATGAACTCCCTGTGACCCAAGCCTTCAGGCAAATCAATTGCGTCATTCAGAAGCAAAGTGAAGCCGCAAATCTTTGCAGCTGACATGCCGGAAGCAAGCTCCTCATCCGAAGGATTGCCCTTGGTTATAACAAAAAGCCCTCCATCCTTCAGATACGGAGCCGCATACTCAACAAGAATCGGTAGAGGGGCCAGTGCACGGGCGGTTACAACAGAGAACTGCTTCTTATGGCTTCGAGCATATTCTTCAAGACGATCATGAACCGCATGAGCATGTTTCAATCCAAGAGCATGGACAAAGGAATTAACCGCATCAACCTTCTTGCCAACAGAGTCAATATAAGTAGCTTTACGATGCGTGGTTATGGTTAATGGAATACCAGGGAAGCCCGCACCTGTTCCCATATCGAGCAAAGCTCCCTCTGGAGCCTTGTTGATATAGGGGAGCAAAACAAGTGAGTCGAGGATATGAAGTACGGCAGCATCTTCTACGTTAAGAATACGGGTGAGATTCGTTGTCTTATTTGTTTCTAGAACCAAATCCAAATGCTGAATACATTTCCTCAGCTCAACATCAGTTACGTTCAAGGAATACTCTTTGCAATAGAAAGCTAGACAACTCAACATCTCGTCAGCCTGCTGATCAGTAAGTACTAACAACGAAAGCTCCTTTCTGACAAAAATCAGTGTATCGAGAACTTTTGACAAAAAAAGGGGACGTGGAAACCACGTCCCCTTAGCATAAGCTCGAGTAGATTATCGAGCAACAATCACCACATGACGATCAGGGTCAGAACCCTCAGAATGAGTATCGACGGCATCATTGCCACGAAGTGCAATGTGAACCAGTCGACGCTCGTAGGCATTCATAGGCGGAAGCGAAACACTCTTATGAGTGCGAATGGCACGCTCGGCAGCAGACTGAGCCATGGAGGCAACCTTGTCCTGACGGCGGCTCTTGTATCCCTCGACGTCCACTACAACCGGATACATAAAGCCAAGTTTGCGGCTCACCAGCAAAGAGAACATAACCTGAAGGGCATCAAGGGTGCGACCATGACGGCCAATGAGAACAGCAAGATCGGGAGCCGTTACATCCAAAATCAGCTCACCCTCGTCGCCCTCATACTCATCGATAGGAGAGTTGGCAGCATCGAAGTGCGAAAGGATGGAACGCAGGATGGAAATCGCAACATCGGCAATGGTGTCGAGCTCCTCATCGGTCAGCTCTTCACCAGCCTTGTAGCGCTGTGCAATCTCGGGATAATCGCCCGCGACCTGCGGGGCAACCTCCTCAAGCATATCCTCGATGATCTCTTCAGACATAACGTACTCCAAAAGTTAGGTACCTAAATAAGATTGATATCCCACTACTTCTTCTTGTGCGGGCGCGGCTTCTTCTCGCGACGAGTGACCTCAACCTGCAGCGGAGCGTTCTTAAGACGCTCCTCCTCATCGGCCTTCGCCTTGTCGATGACCTTCTGCGTCACAAAAATCTGCTGGATAACCTGCCAAGCAGACGAGACGTCGTAGTACAGCAGAACACCAACGGGAAGGCTCCAGCCCATCCAAAGCATCATGACCGTCATGACAACGGCCATCATACGCATGCTCTGAGCCTGCTGGCCGGTCTGGTTGCGCGACATATAGAGCTGCGGAATCAGGGTCAGGACGGCGAACAGGATCAGGCAAACCAGCGCAGGCAGTGCAACCATAAAGCCATCGGCAAAGGAAGCACTCGGCGTGGTGGTCAGGTCGGGCAGGATGTTGAAGAACGAGAACGTACCGTCGTTAAAGTACTGCGGCAGGTTGCGCAGCAATGTAAACAGGGCGAACAGGATAGGCATCTGAATCAGCAGCGGCAGACAGCCAGCCATGGGGTTGAACTTGTTCTCGCTGTAGAACTTCTGCATCTCCTCGGCCTGACGCTGGGGATCGTCGGCATAGCGCTCCTGGATCTCGAGCATCTTGGGCTGCAGCACCTGCATGCGAGCCGTCGACTTGGTCGACTTGAGCATGAGCGGCGTCAGCAGCAGACGGATGATGACCACCAGGATGATGATGGACAGGCCCCAGTCGACCGCAAAGGTCTGGATGAGCTTGAGCAGCTCGAAAAGGATGTTAACGATCCAATCCCACATGTAAGTTTTCCTCCGATAGCGAGTGCCCGCTAGGGCACAGGGTCATAACCGCCGACGTGCAGGGGATTGCAACGAGCGATGCGCCTCACGGCAAGCCAGCAGCCTCTCAAAACACCGTGCTTCTCAATCGCCTGGATGGCGTATTGCGAGCACGTTGGGTAATAAATGCAGGCGTCAGGCAATAAGGGCGAAATAACCTGTTGATATATGCGAATAGGAGCGATGGCAACACGTCGCAAAACGTGATTGCTCATCGCTCCTCCCCGGCAACGCCGGCGCGCTTCATAAGCGAACGCAACGCCTTGTCCATCTCCTCTGGCGAGGAAACCCTCGTCTTGGGAGTCGCGAACAAGATGATGTCATAACCCGCAACGGGAAATCCACAGCTGCGGGCGGCCTCGCGCATCACACGCTTAGATCGGTTGCGCACGACAGCACAACCGAGTCGTTTAGCACCAACGAAGGCGACCCTTCCGGAGTCGCCTTCGCCAACCGATTCACATATGGTCATTCGAATCAGAGGGTGATTGAAACGACGCCCCTGACTGAACACATGCTCGAAATCTTGCCGAGACTTAATAGTCTTCATGCGAGATGTGTGTATCGCTGCTAGACAGTGAGACGCTTGCGACCCTTGGCGCGACGACGGGCGAGCACGGCACGACCACCCTTAGTGGCCATACGGGCACGGAAGCCATGGGTCTTGGCACGCTTACGCTTATTAGGCTGATACGTACGCTTCATCTTAAGTTCCTCCTGCTGCATTTCGAGTGTCCGCGGGGGCGCGGACGCAGATATAGACACGTGAGCTTGAAGATTGTAGGGAAATCAATGTTCAAATGTCAAGAAATCAAAGGTAAAAGGTTGCAAAGAGTACACGGTTCCCCCATAAGCAGAATCGGCACTTGATGCAGCAGGCAACTTTTCACGAAATTTCATCGAGTTTTCAACAGGTCGTGTTGGAAATATTGAGAACTTTTCGCCCGTTTTCCAAAGTTTTCGACAGGTTTTGAAAACTTGTCGAAAGATGAGAAACATTGCGCAGTGAGCTACTATTTGTTCAAAACCTTTTGAAAGATTGCGAGCGGCATGTCTGACGACTTCTACACCATGGTCGATTCCGGTGATCCGGCACCCGACAACGAGCACATCACCGGCGTGCGCGAAAAACGCAACAAGAGCGAGCAGGTCACCGCACAAGCACTGAAGGCCATGTATGCAGCGCGCATCGCGGTCTACGATGACATGCTGTCGACACCGCGTGTCATCGTCATCGAACCGCAAGACGTCCGTACCTACCTGGAAGAGACAACCAACACCGTCTACCAGTGCATGAAGGAGCAGGGAGGACGCATCTCGTTGATGGTTATCCGCGAGATTGTCGAAAACTTTATCCACGCGCATTTTGCAGAGCCCATCATCTCGATTCTCGACGGCGGCGACACCATCCGCTTTGCCGATCAGGGTCCGGGCATCGACGACAAAGAGCGTGCCTTCGACTTTGGCGTAACCAGCGCAAACAGCAAGATGAAGCGCTATATCCGTGGAACCGGAGCAGGGTTTCCCATGGTGCAGGAGTATTTGGAAAACGCCGGCGGTGCCGTATCCATCGAGGACAACATGGGCAACGGCACCGTGGTTACGGTAAGCCTGAACCCTAAACGCGTGCAGGAAATCGAGCGTGCCGGCGGACGCGGCGCTGCCGTGCGGCCCGAGACGGAGCAGCCCACATATCCCCTGCCGGGAGCTTTTGCGCAGCAGCCCGTGGCAACGCAGCAGATGCAGCCCCCCGTGGGACAGATGCAGCAGCCCGGAATGCTTCCCACACAAGAACCCCAGGCGGCATCTATGTCGATGCCGCCAAACATGCCAGAGGCCATGACGCTGGCTGATCAGGATGCAGCAGCAATGCAGCAGGCGACGGGGGCGCCGGGTGGCCAGCAAATGGGCTATCAGCCGTACCAACAGGGATATCCATATCAGCAGATGCCGCCACTGGGGTATGGCCAGCAGTTCCCGCAGCAGTACCAGCAGGGATATCAGCAGCCGTACCAGCAGATGCCGCAGCAGCAGTACAACCCTTGGACCCAGCAGATGCCTCCACAGCCTTACCAACAGTGGCCTCAAAGTTTTCAACAGCAAATGCCGCCGATGCAGAGTTCTCAACAACCAGCAGCTCAAATGATGTATCCTAATGCAGCAAATCAGTATGCGCAGCCACAACCGGACGTGTTCGTAAGCGATCGCGGCAACGCCGCGCTGGGCTATCTGGCGCAAAATCAAGCGTGCGGTGCAACCGATCTGGCGAGGACGTTTGGAAACTCGGCCCCCACTTGGTCACGCACGCTCAATGACTTGGCGCAGGCCGGCTTGGTCATCAAGCATGGCCAGAAATACCATCTGACCGAACTCGGCGCCGCTCGCGTGCGAGCTCAGAGCTAAAGAACGGGAGAGACAGTGGACGAGGAAGCAAGCATCATCCTGGGGGATGCCATCGCCTTTTGTCAGCGCGACGGCCAAGATGCACGCCTCATCAACATGCTGGGGCAATCGCGCGCCATAAGCCTGACCGAAGATACGCTCACGATCGAGGCCCCCTCGCGCTTTGCCATCGCGCAGCTCAAAAAGCATCAGCCGACTATTGAGGCCTATCTGGAAGAAATCGCCTTTGCGCCGATTGCGCTCGACATCGTGGCACCGCAAGGCGCCGCGACGGAATCCGCTGCCGCGACGGCGCCCGCCACGGCTCCCGCTGCTTCCCCGGCGGTGCCGGCCTCCGCAGGCGACGTGCCGACAATCGAGCACCAGCACAGCGATGTTTCCCGTGAAACCATGGCGCCGTTGCCGACCGCGGTAGCGACGTCAACGAACGCACCCGTCACGCACATGCCCATCGCTCACGACGCAGCGGCGGGCGCGGATTCGGGCATTGCAATCAAGAACACGCTCTCGGCCGACGATTTTCGTCGCATGATGAACCAGATGAAGGGCGGAGCGCCGACTAAATCCACGCAAGCTGCGACCCCCGCTTCACCCATGCCAGCACCGACCGTGCCGGCCGAGCAGAATACGGATGGAGCCCCGCTCGCCGCGAACTCAAAATTTACCTTTGAGAACTTTGTCTACGGCCCCGAGAACAGCCATGCCTATCGCTCGGCACTCAAGTTTGCCGCCCTCGCGGACGAGCGCGGCACATGCACATCACTGTTTATCTACGGCAAATCGGGCCTGGGCAAGACGCACCTGCTGCTTGCCATCAAAAACGAGCTCGCCGAGAAGTCGCCCGAGATCAAGGTCAAGTATGCCAACTCCCAGGCATATCTGGACGACCTGATGACCGAGTTCGACCGCCAAAAGAAGAGCAACGCCCCCATCATGCAGGCGTACCACGGCGTGGACGTGCTCATCATCGATGACATCCAAAACATCATCGGCAAGCGCGCGAGCGTGGACTACTTTTTCCAGCTCATGGACGAGTTCATCCGCAACAACAAGAAGGTCGTCATCGCGGCAGACCGCGCCCCCAAGGACCTGAGCATGGACGAGCGCCTGACCAGCCGCTTCAACGCCGGCATGCTCTGCCTGGTCGCAGAGCCCAGCTACGAGATGAAATACAAGATCTTGCAGCGCTATTACGAGAACACCATCGTCGCCGCTCCCGAGGCAGGCGACGACTCACTGTTGGCGGCCTACGGGGGCGACGGCGGGCACCTGACCGATGAGCACTTTAAGCACATGGCAGAGGTGTCGGGCACCAACATCCGCGAACTCGAGAGCTTCTGCGAGCGCTGCGCCGGCGAGGCGGGTGACCGCGAGCGCGAGGGCGGGGAGCTCACCTTTGACGATATCGACGCCATCGCCAGCCAGTACTTCGACACATCGGCCAAAAAGATCAACGTCCAGACGGTTCAGTCCGTCATCGAAGAGCAGTACGGCGTGACACACGAGGAGCTCATCGGCCCGCGTCGCAACGCCAATATCGCCAAAGCGCGCCATATCGCTATCTACCTGGCCATCGAGATGTGCGAAATGACGACCACGGCGGTGGGCGCCGAATTTGGCAACCGCAACCACTCGACCGTCAGCACGAGCTACAAAAAGGTCCAGAAGATGATCCAGGAAGACCGCACCGTCACCGAAGACCTCAAGTCACTGCGCGATAAAATTACACTGCGCTCGTAGGGAAATAGAGACACCTGTTGAAAACTTGTCGAAACCACGGGCATAAGGTGTTTAAAACCCAACCCGCGGTGATGAAAAGTTTTGCGCAGGTTTTGAACGTGGAAAACCACCCCCGTTGCACACAGGTTGCTGTCGATTCTCTTTCTGGGTCTGACCTGCGTCTTGGGGAGTAATCAACAGTTTCGTCAGCGCTATTACTATTATTAAGATATTTATATCTATAGAAAGGTATTAAAAGATGAAGTTCACCGTCAGCCAGAGCTCGCTTACACAAGCCATCGGCGTCGTTATGAAGGGCGTCGCTTCGGCATCCACCCTTCCCATCCTGTCGGGCGTGCTCGTCAAGGCGCAAGACGGCATCTTGGAATTCCAGACCTCTAACTACACCATCTCGATCCGTCATCGCATCGCGGCACATGTCGAAGAAGAGGGCGAGATGGTTATCCCTTGTAAGATGCTCTCCAATATCACCAAGACCCTCCCCGATGCCCCGGTCACCTTTGAGCTGTCCGAGCGCCAGGTGCTGATTGGTTGTGAGAAGAGCTCTTTCCGCCTGAACACGCTCGATGCCAATGACTTCCCCGAGTTTCCGGCCTATGCCATCGAGAGCGCCGTGGAACTGCCGACCGATATCTTGTCCGAAATGGTCGGCCGCGTGTGGCGCGTCACCTCGACTGACAAGGCCCGCCCCATTCTGGGTGGCGTGCACATGAAGGTCGAGAACAACACCGTGCGCCTGGTGGCGACCGATTCCTTCCGCTTGGCCGTGTGCGATACGCAGGTCGAGACCTCAACCCTCGAGGGCTCCTTTGAACTCAACGTTCCGGCCGACGCCTTTAACGACGCGCTGAACATCATGGCCAGCCAGGCGACCATCATGATCGGGGCTACCGACACCCAGGTCGTCTTTGAGGCCGGCAACACCACCTACGTGTCGCGTCGTATCGAGGGCGTGTACCCCAACTACAAGCAGCTCATCCCCGATTCGTGCGTGACGAGCGTCAAGATTGACGTCGCCGCCTTTAACGCCGCCCTCAAGCGCGTGGCCGTTATCGCGAGCGCCAACCCCGCCGTCAAGTTCGAGATCGATGTCGAGAACGGGCAGATGGGCCTGTCCTCCATTTCCAATGACCAGGACCTTGCGCAGGAGACGATCGATGTCGAGGCCGAGGGCGAGTCGGGCACCATCGCCTTCAACTACCACTACATCTTCGGCTGCCTCAATGCCCTGTCCAAGGAGAAGGAGATCACACTGGAGCTCAAGAGCTACTCGCAGGCGGGCATCTTCAAGTCCTACGACAAGATCAACTACCTGTACCTGGTCATGCCGGTCCGCATCTAGCGCTGCGCCATGACCATGTTCGCCCGCGATCTTTCCGTCGCGCACTACCGCAGCTTCGATAGCTATCGTCTTGCCCTGGACGAGGGCGTGACGATACTTGCGGGACCAAACGCGGCGGGAAAGACCAATCTCATAGAGGCGCTGCAGCTGCTGACGAGCGGCGCCTCGTTTAGGCATCCGACCGCAGCCGAGCTCGTCCATGACGGCGTGGGCTCGTGCAAGGTCGAGCTGAGGCTCGAGGGCGACGGCCGCGTGCTTGATATGGGATTGAGCGCGGAGGACGGTAAGCGCTTGTTTAGCCGCAACGGCAAGAGATGCTCTGCCGCCGGTGTACGCGGGGTTCTGCCGAGCGTGCTGTTTTGCCCTGACCATCTGGACATGGTTAAGCGAGGCGCCAGTGTGCGCCGCGCCGCCCTCGATGACTTTGGCATGCAACTGAGCGCACGCTATGCCGATCTTGCGAGCACCTATGGGCGCTGCGTGACCCAGCGTAACGCCTTGCTCAAGGAGACCTGGTGCTGCCGTGAGATGCTCGGCGCGTGGAACGATTCGATTGCCCGCGCGGGCGCGGCTCTGCTCGTGCACCGGTTGGCCCTGCTCGACCGGCTGGCGGGCCATGTACACACTGCCTACGGGCAAGTGGCGTCCGGCGAGGCTGCCAACGTGACCTATACGTCCACACTGGGGGATTTGCCCCAGGTCGAGGATCGCGAAGAGCTGAAGGGCTGGGCGTACGAGCGCATGCTGGCCGCCCTTGATGAGCACGCCGACGAGGAAATTCGCCGCGGCGTGACGTTGGTGGGACCGCATCGCGACGAGATTGAATTTACCGTGGCGGGTCGCTCCGCCCGTTCATTTGCCAGCCAAGGACAGCAGCGAACGTTGGTACTGTCCTGGAAGGTGGCCGAGGTGGCCGTGGCTCGCGATGTTCTGGGTACTGCTCCGCTGTTGCTTCTGGACGACGTGATGAGCGAGCTCGACGGCGAGCGCCGCGGTGCTTTTCTGCGGCTGATCGGCGATGATATCCAAACGGTCATAACCACGACCAACCTGGGATACTTTACCGATGACCTGCTTGATCGAGCCAAGGTGGTGAGCATGGGTGAGACGTGCTAATTACGAGCGCGAGAGCGAAACGGTCGCCTTCAGTGGGTTTTTAAACGCAGAGCGCCAGCGCATCCTGGCGGCTGCAACACCTGAGCGCCGCGCGCAGATGGAGGCTGCCGAGGAGTCGCGCGCGGTCTATCGCGCGTGGAACGCGGTGTGCTCGGGCACGCGCGAGGGGCGGCATGTGACGGGCCTGCGCTACCTGCCCGAGTCCAATGAGCTGCTGGTATATCTCGATTCGCCCTCGTGGACGCAGGAAATGACGCTGTTGCGCGAGATCATCCGCGCGCGCATGGAGCGCGTCGGTGCGCATGTGGATGGCCTGGTGTTCAAAACCACCGCGCCCGGTCACACGCCGCCCGCTGCCAAAGAGCGTCTGCGTCCTGCCGTGGCCGAGCGCCCGCCGGCTCCGCATGCTGACCTAAGTGAGGCCGAGCGCACCGAGATTGAGCGCCAAGTGGCGCCCATCGAAGACCAAAAACTGCGCGAGGCCCTCGAGAACGCCATGAGAGCCAGTGCCGAGTGGGCCAAGGGCGTGCAAGGCAAAAAAGAGCCTTAAATCGCATCTGGTGGCCTTGTAGAGCCAAATACCCTCGTTCCCGAGGGTATTTTTTTACGATAAACTAGTAAGGCTGTACACATTTTCTTGACTGAAGGAGGACGTGTGGCAAACGAAAACGATTACGATGGCGGCGAGATTAAGATTCTCGAAGGTCTCGAGGCCGTTCGTAAGCGCCCGGGCATGTATATCGGCTCGACGAGCGCCAGCGGTCTGCATCACCTGGTGTGGGAGATCGTTGACAACTCCGTCGACGAGGCCATGGCCGGTTTCTGCACCGAGATCCAGGTGACGGTCCACGCCGACAACTCCATCACGGTCGTCGACAACGGGCGCGGCATCCCCGTCGACGAGCACCCTGTTAAAAAGATCCCGACGCTCGAGGTCGTCATGACGATCTTGCACGCCGGCGGTAAGTTCGATAACTCGGCCTATAAGGTCTCGGGCGGCCTGCACGGCGTGGGCATCTCCGTCGTCAACGCACTGTCCAAGCGCGTGGTCGTTCAGGTTCGTCGCGATGGCAACACCTACGAGATGGAGTTCTCGCGCGGCAAGACCGTCAAGAAGATGGAGGTCGTGGGCACCTCGGATTCGACGGGCACCACCGTCACCTTCTGGCCCGACGATGAGATCTTCGAGACCTGCATCTACGATTTCGATACGCTGCACAACCGTCTGCAGGAGACGGCGTTCCTCAATAAGAACCTCAAAATCGTGCTGACCGACGAGCGCGAAGCGACTCCCCACGTGGAGGAGTTTTGCTACGAGGGCGGCATCATCGACTTCGTCAAGTTCCTCAACGAGGGCAAGGACGTCCCCGAGGCCTTTAAGGAGCCCATCTACATCGAGGGCAAATCGGACCCGGACGCGCCTGTGGCCAAGATGGGAGAGGTCGAGGTTTCCCTGCAGTGGAATAGCGGCTACGGCGAGAACGTCATGTCGTTTGCCAACGACATCTACACCCCCGAAGGCGGCATGCACCTTGAGGGCTTCCGCACCGCGCTCACCCGCGTGATCAACGATTACGCGCGCAAGCAGAACCTGCTCAAGGAAAAAGACGCCAACCTGACCGGCGACGATGTGCGCGAGGGCCTTTCGGCCGTTATCTCGGTCAAGCTGCCCGATCCGCAGTTTGAGGGCCAGACCAAGGCAAAGCTCGGCAGCTCCTATATGCGAGCGCTCACGCTCAAGATTGTGACCGACGGCCTTGTCGATTACCTCGAGGAGCATCCCAAGCCCGCTCGCGAGATCGTCAAGAACGCGCAACAGGCCTGCAAGGCGCGCAATG
>CABUGR010000009.1 GCA_902491135.1 uncultured Collinsella sp.
AACACAGAAAGGAATCTGCCCTTCATGCCTATCAACAAACGAGAGAGCCTGCTGTTCACCTTTATCATGTGCTTTTGCATGGTGCTCTGGATGAGCATCTACAACGTTGCCCTGCAGCACGGGGCCATCAACGGCGAGGTCGTTGCCGCTGCGTGGCTCGGCTTCCCCGTTGCCTACATTTTTGCCATGTGCTGCGACTGGTTCGTCGCCAGCCCGCTCGCCAAGGGTTTCGCCTTTAAGTACTTGGTCACGCCGGGCAAGACCTCGCCGCTCGCCATGACGCTCGCCGTCAGCTCCTGCATGGTCGTTCCCATGGTCATCATCATGTCGCTGTACGGTGCCTGCGAGGGTCTGACGCACATGCCCGGCGGCATCCTTGCGAACCTGTATTCCGTGCCCGCGATCTGGATGATCAACATCCCGCATAATTTTGTGATGGCGCTGCCGTGGAACCTTTTGGTAGCCGGTCCGATTTCCCACTTCGTCTTCCGTCGCGCCTTCCCTGTGGGGACGGTTTTCGAGGAGGAGCATGCCGAGCTCTTGGAGCAGGCTATGGCTCCTGAGTGCGAGTAGCTCGCTTAGGGATCTGCTGAGCGCGGGCGACTTGCTTGGTTGGAGCCCTAAGCGTGGATAGCTCTCTCGGCGACATCGCGGGCGTGAGCGGTGCGCATGACCGGAGGGCCCGTGCTGCTCCGTTGCCCGACGTGCTAGCGCGCAGAACAATCTGTTGGTGCATTCGGCGGCTGCTGAAGCGTTTCGGCAGCCGCTTTTTATACGGAGTTTAAATACAACAGTCTGTTTTATTACGTAGAGTGGTATATCTCTAGCAGGAAAAATGCGAGAGACGGAGCATTATGGCGTTGCTAGTAGGACTGGACGTAGGGTCGACGACGACCAAAGTTTACGCGATGCACGAGGATATGACCGAGGCGTGGTGGGGATATCGCCGCCACGGGGCGTGTCAGACAGCGAGCGTGCGCGCCATGCTCGGCGAGCTCGCCGAGCGCTTTCCCCATGAGTCGCTGCGCGTTGCGGTGACCGGCTCGGGTGCGCGCGATATCGCGACCGCGCTGGGCGCCTCGTACGTTCAGGAGGTGGTCGCCAACGCGCTCGCGATCAGCAGGTTCTATCCGCAGACGCGCTGCGCCATCGAGCTGGGCGGCCAAGACGCCAAGATGATCTTCTTCCGCACCAACGATAAGGGAGACATCGAGGTTGCCGACATGCGCATGAACGGCTCGTGCGCAGGCGGTACCGGTGCATTTATCGACGAGATGGCAAAGCTCATGGGGGTCGGCACCGAATCGGGCGAGTTCGAGCAGCTCGCAAGCCGGGGAACGACCGTCCACGAGGTCTCGGGCCGCTGCGGCGTGTACGCAAAGACCGATATCCAGCCGCTGCTCAACGAGGGCATTCCTACCACCGACCTGGCGCTTTCGGCGCTTCACGCGGTCGCCCGCCAAACGATCGGCGGTCTGGCCCAGGGTATCGACATCGAGCCGCCGGTAATCTTCGAGGGCGGTACGCTCGCCTACAACCCCACGCTGGTCCGCGTGTTCCGGGAGCAACTGAATCTATCGGACGATCAGGTTATCGTCCCGCGCGATCCGCAGATCATGGTCGCGCGCGGTGCCGCCCTGTCGCTGACCGACATGTTCGCATCGTCCCAACCGATCGACCTTCCCGACGCTTTTGTCCGGCTGGATAAGCTCGAGACGGTCGCGCCCGCAAGCGGGGAGGGACGTCTTGCCCAGCCCTTTTTTGCCACACCTGCCGAGCAGGCGGATTTTACGGCACGCCATGGCAAAGAGACGCCGGCAAAGGGTCCGGATGCGTATGCGCCCGGAGAGACGGTGCGTGTGGCGCTCGGTATCGATTCGGGGAGCACGACGACCAAGTTCGCCCTGGTCGATGAGGCGGGTGAGCTTGTCGATTCGTTCTACGCGTCTAATAACGGCAGACCGCTCGACGTCGCCCAACAGGGTCTTGTCAGCTTGAAGAACCGCTGGGAGACAGCGGGAGTCACGCTTGCGATCGATGCCGTGGGCACCACGGGATACGGCGAGGAGCTTTTCGCGCGCGCGTTCCACGCCGACTACCATACGGTCGAGACGGTCGCGCACGCCCGCGCCGCGTGCGCATGCGTTCCCGATGCGACCTTCGTGCTCGACATCGGCGGACAGGATATGAAGGCCATCTGGCTCAACCACGGCGTGCTGACCGATATCGTCGTCAACGAGGCGTGCTCTGCGGGCTGCGGCTCGTTCCTCGAGGGTTTTGCCAAAAACCTCGGAATAGCCGTTGAGGATATCGCGACCGAGGCATTTTCGTCCAAAGCCCCCGCCGTTCTCGGCAGCCGCTGCACGGTGTTCATGAACAGCAGCGTCGTTTCCGAGCAGCGGCGCGGTAAGGGTCCGGGCGACATCATGGCCGGTCTCTGCCGTTCGATTATCGAGAACGTGTTCACCAAGGTCATTCGCGTTTCAAATCTCAACCGTCTGGGCGACAAAGTCGTCGTCCAGGGCGGCACGTTCCGAAACGACGCGGTGCTGCGCGCATTCGAGCAGTATCTGGGCAAACCCGTCACGCGTGCGCCCCACCCGGGGCTGATGGGCGCTATCGGTATCGCCCTGCTCGCGCGCGAGGAATGCCGCAAGGGCGACGCCGGCACGTCGTTTATCGGGCTCGATGCCGTGGAGCGCTTCGAGCATCGCGAGTTCGGCGGCGTTACCTGCCGTCGGTGCAACAACCGCTGCCAGCGCGCGGTCGTGGCATTTGGCGACGGCTCGCTTTACGTCACGGGCAATCGCTGCCCGCGCGGCGGCGCCATCTCATGGGATGAGCTCGTGCGCGAGGTTCCCGCGGCGGAGGAGCTGCGTCCGCAGGGTGCTTGCGAGGCACAGGCACCCGGCACGGGGCGCGACCGGACCGCGGCTGCCCCCAATCTCTTTGTCGACCGCGAGAAGCTGCTGTTCGAGTCGTACCCCACGGTTCCCGTCAGCGGGGGGCGCGATGTCACGATCGGCATTCCCCGTGTGCTCGAGTTCTGGGACACCATGCCGTTCTGGTCGACGTTCTTCAGCACGCTCGGCTTTAAGGTGCGCGTCTCGGGACGCAGCACCAAGGCGATGTACGAGCGCGGTCTGGCGCACGTCACATCCGACACCGTGTGCTTCCCGGCCAAGCTCGTCCACGGGCACATCCGCAATCTCGTCGACGCCGGCGTCGACCGCATCTTCATGCCCATCATCACGACGGTGCCCACCGAAAACACCGCCTCTACCAGCGAGTGGATGTGCGCCGTCGTAAAGGGATACCCCTACGTGATGCGCAATTCCGATAACCCGGAGGAGCGTTTCGGCGTTCCGTTCGATACGCCGCTGTTCCACTGGTACGACGAGGGCGACCGAAACCGCCAGCTCAAGGCGTGGTGCAAGGAGACCTTCGATATCGATGCCGACCTGGTTGCCAAGGCGACCGAGCAGGCGGACCGCGCGCAGGAGACGTTTGAGAACCAGCTGCAGCTGCGCGGCAGGCAGGTGCTCGAGAACGTGCACGAGGACGGCGGCTACGCGGTGGTGATCGCTTCGCGCCCGTACCACAACGACCCGCTGGTCAACCACGGGCTGCCCAAGCTCTTCTCTGAGCGCGGCATCCCCGTGCTGACGCCCGATGCGGTGCCGGGGGTCTGCAACGTCGATCTTTCCAACAGCCGCATCGACATCGTGAACAACTATCATGCGCGCATGCTGTCGTGCGCGGTCATCGTCGCATCGACGCCCGAGCTCGAGCTCGTGCAGATGGGCAGCTTCGGCTGCGGCCACGATGCGTATCTCACCGACGAGATCGCGCGCATGATGGGCGAGATGGGCTCCAAGGTTCCGATGATGATCAAGCTCGATGAGAGCGACGTCGCCGGTCCCATGGGCATTCGCGTGCGTTCGTTTATCGAGTCGGTCAACCGTCGTCGCGCGGAGGAGCGTGCCGAGGGCGCCCGGGTGCACGCGGTCCATCCGCTCGACGACCCGTATAAGGTCAAGTACACCAAGCGCGACCGGCACGACAAGATCGCGCTGGTCCCCAACACCTCCCATGCGTTCTGCAGGCTCATGACCGCGGCGATGCGCAATCAGGGCGTGCGCGCCGAGGCCCTTGATATCGGGCGCGAGGATGCCATCCGCCTGGGCAAACGCTATGTGCACAACGACATCTGCTTCCCCGCGCAAATCGTGATCGGCGAGGCGCTCGCGGCACTCGAGAGCGGTAAGTACGACCCGCACGACGTCGCCGTGGTGACTGGCAAGTATATCGGCGACTGCCGCCTGACGCACTACATGCCCCTGCTGCGCCGCGCGCTCGACGACGCGGGATACGACTATGTCCCGGTGCTCACCAACGACGACGTCGATGCCCACAATGCGCATCCGGGCTTCAAGCTCGGCCTTGGCCCGAGCATCCAGATCGCCTACGGTCTTCCCATGATCGATGCCCTCGAGGCCATGCTTAGGCGCATCCGTCCCTACGAGCTCGAGAAGGGCGCGGCGGACGCTGCGTTCGACCGCGCGCTCGATGAGGTTATCGAGGGCATGGAGCGCTCCGGGCTGAGAGGCCAGGCGACGGGCTTCAAACGCGCGCTTGCGATCATGGACGCCGTTCCGTACGACCGCTCGAACCCGCATCCGACCGTTCTCATCGTGGGCGAGTACCTGCTCAATTTCCATCTCGGCGCCAACCACGAGATCGAGCGCTACCTCGAGGACAACGGGCTCGAGGTCATCGAGGCGCGCATGACCGACGTGATCCGCAAGACCTATTTCTACAAGCATGCGCAGTCGCGCGAGTTCCACGTCGACCTGTCGCTGCCCGAAAAGGCCTGGTACGCCACGGCGGACAACCTGTTCGAGCTCGCGCACGACCGTTGCGACCGCCTGGGCGCGGCGAGCCCGCTCTACGAGCCGCCGACGCGCATGCCCGAGCTCGTGCGCGCGAGCGATAAGATCCTGCACCATACGTTCGATGCGGGCGAGGGCGTGCTGATTCCGGCGGAGATTCTCGAGCACGCCAAGCGCGGCTGCCGCAACTTCGTGATCCTGCAGCCGTTCGGGTGTCTGCCCAACCATGTCGTGGGGCGCGGGCTCATCCATGCGCTCAAGGAGCAGTATCCCACGGCGCAGTTCCTGCCGCTCGACTACGATCCCGACGTGAGCTTCGCCAACGTGGAGAACCGTCTTCAGATGCTCATCATGAACGCCAAGGCGCAGGGGTGCGGTGAGGCGCATGGCGAGACCGCGTAAGGACGCCGATGCGCCCGATGCACGCACCCGTATCATCGAGGCGTTTTGGGAGCTCATCGAGAACAACAGCATCTTCGAGCTGTCGGTTGGCGAGGTGACCCGCGCCGCCCAGTGCAATCGCGGAACGTTTTACTACTATTTTCACGATTTCGATGAACTCGTCGCCATCGCCATAGCCCAGCTGCTGCAGGATAACGAGCTCATCACCGATGCCCTCTGGCATTTTTCGAGCGAGGGCGACCTTTCGGCGTTCGACCGGCGCGACGTCCGCTGCCTGCTGCAGCGCATCGTCATCACCATGAGGGCGGGTGCCGCCGAGCAGGTCGTGCAGGGCATCCATACGATCATCATCGACCGCGTGAGAGAGATCGTCCACCCCGACGGAGAAGAGCTCAAGGCAGATTCGAGCTTTGCGGTGGGCTTTCTGGTCTCGGGCATCATGGGCTTTGTGATGGCGGTCGGCTTTGCCCGGGAGGGCGGCGAGGAGATAGACCTCGAGCAGCCGGGGGACAGCGCGTGCGCGTACCTGAGGGCGGTCGCCATGCAGACGGTGGAAACGGTCGCGCAAGTCGAGGGCGTCGATACATCCGAGCTGCTCGAACGCGTCTCCAAGGAGGCCGATGCCTATCGCGCATCGCGTGCGACGAGTCCCGACGTGGTGAAAGACGCCTAGGGTTTCTCTTGCGGGGCGCCTGTCGCGCATCGCGCGGTGAGTCCCGCGATGCGGTCATAACCTGCATTCATGTGAGCCGGGTTTATAGATATTCCTCCAGCTGTTAACATAGACAACCTGTGGGTAAAGAGACAAAAGCGCCGCCGACGGGCGGGCGTTTTGATTTCGATGAACTCATGTAAGGAAACGAGCATGTTAGATAGATTTACCGATCGAGCGCGCAAGGTCATGTCGATGGCCAAACAGGAGGCGCTCGATCTGCACTCAAATAAGGTGGGCACCGAGCACCTGCTGCTCGCGCTTGCCAAGGAGGACGAGGGCATTGCCGCCGAGGCGCTGCGTTCGCTCGACATCTCCTATGATGACATCATGGATACTCTCAAAGAGGTCCAGACCACGGTTCCCGAGCCCAGTGAGGAGACCGAGGCGGCCAAGCTCGCCTTTACGCCGCTCGTCATTAGCGTGATGGAGCGTTCATTCCGCGTGGCGCGCGAGAACAACCAGACCTACGTGTCGACCGAGCACTTGCTGATCGGTATCGTCGAAGAGGGTAACGGCATGGCCATGGACATCCTCATGCGCCTGGGGGTGTCGTCCGCCTCCATCAAAAAGGCTATCGAGAAACTCACCGCCAAGGACCAGGACAAGAAGCGTCCGCTCGCCGGCGCCGGTGCTGGTCGTCCCGGTGCGGGCCTGCCGTTCTTTAGCGGCTCGGATACCTCTCAGCAAAAGGGGGGTGGCACCGATACGCTTAAGCAGTTCGCGACCAACCTCACGCAGAAGGCGCGCGACGGCGAGCTCGACCCTGTAATTGGTCGCGAAAAGGAAGTCCAGCGTATGATGGAAATTCTTTCGCGCCGCACCAAGAACAACCCGCTCATTCTGGGCGACCCCGGCGTGGGCAAGACGGCCATCGTCGAGGGCCTGGCTCAGCAGATTGCAGCCGGCAACGTGCCCGAGAACCTCATGAACCAGAATATCTGGACGCTCGACCTGCCGGGCCTCGTGGCGGGCGCCAAGTATCGCGGCGAGTTTGAGGAGCGCCTCAAGAACGTGATTCAGGAGGCCACCGAGGCTGACGACGTCATCCTGTTTATCGACGAGATGCACACCATCATCGGTGCCGGTTCTGCCGAGGGCTCCATCGACGCGAGCTCCATGCTCAAACCCGTGCTCGCGCGCGGTGCCTTTCAGATTATCGGTGCCACCACGGCCGAGGAATTCCGCAAGTACCTCACCAAGGACCCGGCCTTCGAGCGTCGCTTCCAGACCATCGATGTCGAGGAGCCGAGCGTCGAGGACACGGTCAAGATCCTGACCGCACTCAAGCCGCGCTACGAGGAGCATCACCATGTGCGCTATACGCAGGGTGCTATCGAGGCCGCCGCGAACCTTTCCAACCGCTACATCCAGGATCGCTTCCTGCCCGATAAGGCCATCGACCTCATCGACGAGGCCGGTGCCCGCGCTCGCATCGCCGCGAATCGCGCGCCCGAGCCGGTGCGCGAGGCTGAGCATCGCATCGAGGAGCTCAAGGCCGCCGCGCAGGAGGCCACCGAGAGCGACGACATGAACAAGGCCGCCGAGATCACCGAGCAGCAGAAGGCCGCCGAGATTGAACTCGCCGAAGCCAAGGCCGCCTGGACCGCCGAGCTCGACGCCAGCCCGCTCACCATCGACGTGAGTCAGATTGCCGACATCGTGTCCGTGACCTCTGGCGTGCCGGTTTCCTCGCTCACCGAGAGCGAGAGCCGGCGTCTGCTGCAGACCGAAAGCGTGCTCAAGACGCGCATCATCGGCCAGGATGAGGCAGTCGAGGCCGTCGCCAAGGCTGTGCGCCGCAGCCGCTCGCCGCTCAAGGACCCGCGTCGTCCCGGCGGCAGCTTTATCTTCCTGGGTCCCACCGGCACAGGCAAGACCGAGCTCGCCAAGACGCTCGCCGAGTACCTCTTTGGCAGCAAGGACGCGCTCATCAGCTTCGACATGTCGGAATTCGGCAGCGAGTTCGAGGTCTCCAAGCTCATCGGTAGCCCTCCGGGTTACGTGGGCCACGACGAGGGCGGTCAGCTCACCAAGGCCGTTCGCCGTCATCCGTACTCGGTCGTGCTGTTCGACGAGATCGAGAAGGCGCACCCCGACATCTTCAACATTTTGTTGCAGGTGCTGGAGGAGGGCCGCCTGACTGATAGCCAGGGCAAGACGGTCGACTTCCGCAATACCGTGATTATCATGACGTCCAACGTGGGCGCCCGCGAGATCGCGCAGGATGCGAGCGTCGGTTTTGGCACCACCGGTGAGCAGGGCCTTACCTCGAGCGAGATTAAGGGCCGTGCGATGGGCGAACTTAAGCGCCTGTTCCGCCCCGAGCTGCTCAACCGTATCGACGACATCGTGGTGTTCCAGAAGCTTTCGGGCGAGAATCTGACCAAGATCGCGCACCTGCTGGTGGACGACCTGCGTCAACGCCTGATTGCCAACGGCATGAACATCAAGCTCACCGATGCGGCCTACGACAAGATTGTGGCCGAGGGCACCGACCTCACCAATGGCGCGCGTCCGCTGCGCCGTGCCATCCAAAAGCTCATTGAGGACCCGCTGTCCGAGGAACTGCTGGCCGGTGAGTGGGGCGAGGGCGATACCGTTCAGTGCGATGTGGCCGACGGCAAGTTTGTCTTTAGTCACGGCACGGGCGAGATTCCGGCACCGCGTCCGGCGGGCACGCTCGGTGGCGATACCGCCCCGGCGGCTCCGCACACCGGCAACGTCGCGCCCGTGAGCGGCGGCGTGACCTCGGGCCCCGGCGGCATGATGCAAGGCGGTTCCGGCGCGCTGTAGGGCGTGGCGACAATTTGATACGCGCAATCGAGGCGCTCCGGAAAGGGCGCCTCGATTTGTAGAGCTGCGGAAGTTGTGACCGTTACGCTATACGGTCCACCGTTAGCCGATGATGCGAGGGCGCTCGGCGTTTTCGACTGGTTTATGCACGCAAAGTCTGGGAATATACAAGTCGCATGTCTTACTGTCTAACCAGTTGCGCCAAGGAGGCACCATGGACTACAAGATTACCGGCTACGAGCCCGCCCAGCTGTTCCATTTCTTTGAGGAGGTCAGCGCGATCCCCCGTGGGTCTGGCAACGAGAAGGGCATCAGCGATTTCCTGGTCGCGTTTGCCAAGGAGCGCGGTCTCGATGTGTATCAGGACGAGGTCTACAACGTCATCATTCGCAAGCCCGCATCTGCCGGCGCCGAGAATGCCCCGACCGTGATGCTGCAGGGCCACATCGATATGGTGTGCGACAAGTTGGGCTCCGTTGAGCACGACTTTACGACCGATGGTATCGACCTGGTCGTCAAGGACGGCGTCCTTACCGCCAACGGCACCACCCTGGGCGCCGACAATGGTATCGCCGTCGCGCTTATGCTTACTGTGCTCAACGACGATTCGATTGCCCATCCGGCCCTCGAGTGCGTGTTCACCACCGACGAGGAGACCGGCCTGGTTGGCGCCGAGACGCTCGACAAGTCCCAGATCAGCGCCCGCACCATGATCAACCTCGACTCCGAGGAGGAGGGCGTTGCCACCGTCAGCTGCGCCGGCGGCGTCGTCGTTACCTACACCTGCCCCATCGTGCGCGAGCACAAGACCGGTAGCACCCTCACGCTCGACATTTCCGGTCTGTTGGGCGGCCACTCCGGCAGTGATATCAACCTGGAGCGCGGCAACGGAAACCTCATCATGGCCCGCATCATCGACCGCCTGATGGTCGCCGGCGAGCCCGCCATCGTCAGCTTCAACGGCGGCACCAAGGACAACGCCATCAACCGTGAGTGCAAGGCCGTTCTGGTCTATGCCGATCACGCTGCCGCCGAGGCCGCGGCCCAGATCGCAAAGGGCATCATCGCCGACGTCACTGCCGAGCTCGAGGTCTTCGACCCCGGCTTTACCTGCACCGTCGAGATTGCCGACGACGCCGAGGTCGAGGCCATGGACGAGAAGTCCGCGCTTGCCCTCATCCGCGCCCTGCGTCTTGCCCCTAACGGCGTGATTCGCCGCAACGTCGCCACCGACGGCTCCGTCGAGGTTTCCTCCAACATCGGCGTGGTCGCCACCTCCGATGACGAGGTCAAGATTATGCTGTCCCCGCGCTCCTCGATCACCTCGCTGCAGAACGAGTTCAAGGACCGCCTGCAGACGCTTGCCGATGTCCTGGGCTTCGACGCCAAGTTTGAGTTCGAGTATCCCGGCTGGAGCTATGCCGAGCATTCGCCGGTCCGCGAAGTCTTTGTCGAGAGCTATCGAGAGCTCTTTGGCTCCGAGCTGCGCATCGAGTCCATTCACGCCGGCCTTGAGTGCGGCCTGTTTGCCGAGGCTCTGCACGGCCTGGACGCCATCGCCGTGGGCCCGACGCTCTCCGATGTCCATACCCCGGACGAGAGCATGGAGCTCGCTTCTGCCGAGCGCTTCTACGAGCTGCTCATCGACGTCCTCAAGCGCCTCGCTGCGTAAAGGTTGCGCTAGCAGCAGTCCGAGCCACGTGCTAGCGGATTGCAAATGACATTATGAGAGGGGGCACCCGGTCTTTTGCGACGGGTGTCCCCTCTCTTTTGTTTGATAATTGCGAAATTAAGGCCACCTAGTCCATTTCTGCCTTGATGAGGTCGAGGGTGCGCTGGCAGTTTTCGCGGACGGGGCCGAGCATATGCTCGCGCAGGTCCGCCATGCCGGGCAGGTCGGCGTATTCGTCCATGACCTCTTCCATGCAAATGGGCACCTCGTAGGCGAGGTCCATCATGGTCGCAAAGCAAAACTTCTCGGATAGCCCGGCATCGGTGAGTGCCGCCTCCAGCGCGGGGTCGCCCATACCGTGGTATCGGCGGATAGCGCCTGGACCGATGCGCCCCACACGATTTTCGCCGCCAACGCTCATGGCAAGGCGCGCCCGGCGGCGCATGCGCTCGTATGCCAGCCCCGATGCGACATCGTACATGGGTGCGAGCGCCGCGTTTGTGCCTTTGCCAAGGATGAGCGAGTAGTTTTTAGCGTGTGCGTCAGGCGCTCCGATAATGGCGTTATAGAACAACATATAGGTAAAAAGCACAAGATTCATGTGGTGGGGGACTGTGTTAATCAGTCGTTCTTGGATGTCTCGTGTAGTTGGTCCTCCGTCGGCGGTGTATTTCTGGATTGGCAATACACCGAGCGCCTGGCAAAAGTCCTCCTGATGCAGCCTTTCGATATTTCCGCTGCTATTGACCATTCTGTCGTACCGTTCAACGACGAGCGCGGCTTCGTCTTCAAATGTGTAATAGGAGACGTTGGCAGTTGGAATGCCAACACGCCGAGCCGTTTTCATGCAGACGAATTCGTTTAAGGCCTGATGTTTGAACCCAACGACACCATTTTTGAAGATATGGGTAGTGGGGGATGACCCTAGACATTCGCACCATTGGCCATCATGCCAAGCTAGTGCAAATTTGCCTTGATTGCCGCCCAGGGACCAGCTTTCGTTGGAGCCCATCCATGTCTCTCTTTCGTCATCGCGAATTGCTTTGAGCTTGTGAGCGATTTGAGAATTGGTAAGCGGGCGGTATGCCGAGACCCTGCCGCGGGCGGCGTCTAATTGATCGGCTCGACAAAACTGAACGGCCCCCGCGCAGTCTAGACCGATATGGCACAAGAGGGCGACGGGGTTGTTGGATGCAACATCATGCTCGGTGGCAATAGCGCGACGCTGCTCTTGACTGTCGGGCAAAAGGCCAAATAGGAACGGGCGGACGATGCTATGGCCATACGTGCGATTGGAAAGCGGCATTGTTAGCGATAACGGTGCTCCGCGATAGGTTGGGGCGTATGCAAAGCTGCAGAGTCCATGCTCGTCTTGGCGGAGAGTGCCGGCGATTTCGCCACAAATGAGGGTCGCGAGCTCCATCTCTGCCATTTATTTCACAACCTTGCAGCCAAAGGAGAGGTTTGAAGTGCCGGAAAGGCCTTGCTCGGCTGCGATTTGGGCCAGCAAGGCACCATAGGAAGATGGCGTTCCTTGTCGAGTGGGTCGTCTGCCTGCGCTTGGCTTTGGCAGGGTATTCGAGTTCGCGATAGGGAGGTTCACTATCGTCGTCGGATGTTCGGAGGGCGATGCGATGGAGTCGTTATCGCTTTGCGCGAAGAGACCAATGCCGAGTGCGTTAAAGACGGTCAGCAACTTGTCGAGTCGAATGCCGGTGGCATCTCCTAGCTCGAGCGATGCGAGCAGACGCTCCGAAACGCCGGCTTTTTTAGCGAGGGCCGCACGGGTGATTCCCTGTGAGTCGCGTGCCTGGCGCACGTAGATGCCAGCTTGGCGCGGCGTGGTGATGGGAAGGGTATCCACGGCAATCTCCTAACGTGCAGACTTTTGCATATCAGTATGACATGC
>CABUGR010000010.1 GCA_902491135.1 uncultured Collinsella sp.
TAAGCGTCACCAATAGCGAATGGTCGATAAGGTCGACCTCGCCCGCCGCGAACACGCGCGGCCACGCCTGCTGCATATAGGCGCGCAGGTCGTCGAACGGCTGCCAGTCCACCGCCTCGGCATCCATACTCGAGATGGTCGGAAATGACAGCACGCGGCCCAAGCGCTCGCACGCGCCAGTTTCGTCCAAATCGGCAAAATCGTCCTCATGCGCAAAGAAGCGCCAAACCTCGGCCATGACATCCTTTCGATTGTGATGACGAGGGCCGCCCCACCGGAGCGGCCCCGCCACGCAAACATTTGCGGTTGGTTATTTGTCCTCGAGATAACGCGAGAGAAACTCGCGGGTGCGCTGGTGCTTGGGGTTGCCGAAGAGCTCGGCCGGCGCGGCGTCCTCGAGGACCACGCCCTTGTCCATAAAGACCACGCGATCGGACACGGTGCGGGCAAAGGCCATCTCGTGCGTGACGACGACCATGGTCATGCCGTCGGCAGCGAGCTTGCGCATGACCTCGAGCACCTCTCCCACGATCTCGGGGTCGAGCGCGGAGGTCGGCTCGTCGAACAGCATAATCTGCGGATTCATGCACAGGGCACGAGCGATGGCCACGCGCTGTTTTTGACCACCGGACAGGCGGCCCACGGCGGCGTGCGCGAACTTTTCGAGTCCCACGCTCGTCAGATGCTCCATCGCAATTTTTTCAGCCTCGGCCTTGCTCATCTTTTTGAGCGTGACGGGCGCAAGCGTGCAGTTGTCGAGCACATCCATGTTGTTGAACAGGTTAAAGCCCTGGAACACCATACCGATGTCCTCACGCAGTTTGTTAATGTTGCAGCGCTCGGCCGTGAGATCCTGGCCGTGGAACCAGATGTGGCCCGCGTCCGGGGTCTCGAGCAGGTTGAGGCAGCGCAGGAAGGTCGACTTGCCCGAGCCCGAGGCGCCGATAATGGTGACGACCTCGCCTGATTTAACGGACAGGTCGATGCCCTTGAGCACCTCGAGCGAGCCGAAGCTTTTGCGCAGGCCCTCGACGCGGATGAGCGGCTCATTGGTCTGTGCGGCGGCCGCAACGCCGGTAGTGGCGGTATCTGCCATGATGATTCTCCTCGTCTTGAGCCTAGTTGGAGCTGGGCAACGTGGCCGGAGCCTCGGCACCAAGTTTTTTGCCAAAGGCTTCGAGCAGGCGGCTCGCCACGAGCGTCAGGATCAGGTAGACCACGAGCGCCACGCAGTAGACCTCCATCTGGCGGTAGTACACGCCGGCGACGGTGGTGGTGGCGTACATGAGGTCGAACACGCCGATGACCGAGAGCACCGACGAGTCCTTGATGTTGATGATGAGCTCGTTGGTGAGCGCCGGAATCGCGTTTTTAATGCCCTGGGGGAACACGACTTTGCGCATGGCTTGCCACTGCGAAAGACCCAGCGAGCGCGCTGCCTCGGCCTGGCCGGGGTCGATGGACTCGATGCCGCCGCGCAGGACCTCCATCATGTAGGCGGTGGAGTTGAGCGAGATGGTGACGAGGCCGGCGGTGAAGGTACTCCAGATCTGGTTGGCCTGGGCGGTCTCGAAGCCCATGCCGCGCAAAACGGTGAAACCCGCGTAATAGATGAGCAGACCCTGGACCATCATGGGCGTGCCGCGCACGATGGTGGAGTAGATGGTCGCAAAGCCGCGGCCAATGCTCTTAAAGAAGCGCACCAGGTCGTTGTCCACGCGATCGAAGGTCTGAATACGCAGGAACACAAAGAGCAACGCCAGGAAGAATGCGATGACGGTGCCGAAGGTGGCAAGCGCGATGGTGATCTCGATACCGCGGATAAAGAAGTCCCCGCTCTTGTAGGTCATGTAGACCAGGCTCGACAAAAAGTCGCTGGGGTTGGAGTCCGAGACGATGCTCACCTGTACCAGGTCGATAAACGACATGACGCAGCGGTCCACGAAAAAGATCGCCGCGATGGCAACCACGACATAGCTGCCCAAGCGTGCGCCACGACGGAAGCGCTCGGATGCGAACGGCGACGTTTCGCGATAGTCATTCCAGTGCATGAGTTTGGTGACGAGCGCCGCCGCCGACACGACGAGCCAGGCCCAAAGGATTGCCCAAAGGCAATCCTGGAAGATACCGGTGGGGGCCAAGAAGCTCAGCGGCGTGGGGTTGCGCTGGCTAAACGCCAGGCCAAGCGCCGCGATGACACTCGTGCCCAGGTACACATAACGGTGGTCGGCCTTGATAAAGGAGGCCAGACGATTGATGGTTTTCATGCTGCCTCCCTATGCCGGCTGGCGGTCGAGGCACGCGTCCCACATTTGGTCGCGTTCCTCTTGGCTAATGCCCTTGAGTGTCTTGTCGATGAGTTTAAGCAGTTTGTCCGAGCCCTTGCGACAGCCGACGTTTGCCGCGACCTCCTGCTTAAAGCCCTCGCCCTCGGCAAAATGAATAGGGACGATACCCGGGTTTTGGGCCATATAGCCCTTCTCGTTCTCGGTGTTGTAAGTCACGGCGTCGCACGTGCCCTGCAGCAGATTCGAGAACACCGTGGGGACGGAGTCGACCGGGTTCTTGTGCACAACGCCCGGAATCTCGTCGATGACGGTGTCGAGCATGGTGTCCTTTTGGCCGAGTACCGTGGCACCGCTAAAGTCGCTGAGTTTGGTGGCGTTTTGGTAGGGGGAACCCTCTTTTACGAACAGGCCAAAGTAGCCAATAAAGTACGGGTCGGAAAAGCCGACCGACTCCTCGCGCTCGGGCGTGGCGCTCATGCCGGCGATGATGAGGTCGATCTGGCCGTTGTTGAGCGAATCGATAAGGCCCGAGAAGCTCTGCTTGACGGCAACGGGCTCGCCACCGAGGGCCTTGCAGACGATCTTGGCGATCTGCACGTCGTAGCCATCGGCATAGGCGCCCTGCACGTTGTCGATGGGGATAGTGTACTCACTGGCTTCGGAAACCTGCCAGTTGTACGGGGCGTAGGCCGCCTCCATGCCAATGCGGATCTTGTCCTTGCCGATCACGGAATCGGACAGGTCGTCGCGACCGCCGCCCGTCGTGGGCTGAACCACCTTGAGCGTGGACGGACGCTGACAGCCGGCGAGCGCGCCGGCGACGACGGAAGCGCTCGCAGCGAGAGCGCTACCCAAAAAGATGCGACGGCTGCATACCGGCTGGCGCTGCGCATCGCACTGTTGGGGAGAATGCATAATCTGCCTTCCCTGTTGAATCGTATGCTGATAACTTAACAGGATACCGCTCAGCGCCACCTCCAGCAAATGCATATATAAATGTATATATACAAGTTTACGAACTGAAAACGATTGGTAGTCGTTGGGGACGTTCTTAAACGACTAGTCAAACAAGAACGTCCCCAACGACTAGGCATGAAAAAGGCAAGGCATAAACCTTCTGGTCATGCCCTGCCTTTTGAATGACAAATTATCGCTCTGGACAGCGCGCAGCATCGACCGAGCGGCGGAACCTCTAGAGCAAGGTAACGCTAAAGCTGCGCTTGTCCGTCTCGCCGGGAGCCAAGGTGATGGTGTTGACCTTGTGCTCAAAGACGTCGTCCTCGGTGTCCGTGGTGGTATGACCGGTCCAGGGCTCGAGCGCCACAAACGGGGCGTCGTTGGCGGCAGACCACACGCCGATGTACTTAAAGCCCTCAAAGTCGATCTTGACGCCGCGGCCCGACTTGCGGCCGCGCAGCGTGAGCGTGGAGCCCGGGGTATCGGTGAACATGATGGCGTCGTTATCGAAGCTGCGGTGCGTGATGGGCAGCACGTCCGAGTTATCGGGAGCCTTGTAGCTACCCTCGAACGTCATGAGGCCATCGGGCGTGATGATGGGGGCCTCGTTGGTCCAAGCCTCGGTAAACGCCAGCTCGTAATCCTCGAACGCCTCGTCCTCGGCACCGGGAGCAGGTACGTTAAATGCGGGGTGGCCGCCCACCGAGAACGGCAGGTCCACGTCGCCGGTATTGGTGACGGCAAAGGTCTGGGTAAGTGTGGCGTCACCAGTCAGGGCATAGGTCATGTTGAGCTTAAAGTGGAACGGAAAGGCCTTGAGCGACTCGAGCGTGTCGGTGATCTCGTACGTTACCGAGGAGCCGTCCTCCGAAACCTCGACCAGCTTGTGCTCGACGATGCGCGCGAGGCCGTGGCGCGGCATCTCGCAGGTGCCAGCCGCAGACGTCGCCGTGTTGTTGCGCAGCGAGCCCACAATGGGGAACAGGATGGGCGCATGCTTGCCCCAAAAGGCGGGGTCGCCCTGCCACAGATACTCGTTGCCGTTGAGGGCAAGGCTCGTGAGCTGGGCGCCCATGGAATCGATGGCCGCGGTGAGGCTGCCGCGCTTGATGGTAGTGACGGTAGACATGCTACTTCCTCCAAAAGTAAACAATAGTGTCGATGGCTATTGTCCCACTCTTGGCGGCGGGGTTGAGCGACAGGCGCAGTTATTGAGCAATAGCGTAAAGGTCAAACCCGCCCTGCGGAGTGCTATCGACCGTATCGGGCGCCTGCGAGTTAAAGCTCACGGGAACCATGCGCTTTGAGGCGCGGAAGCGCGTGCCGTCGGTGGCGACGGGCGGTTCGTCGACGGTGAGCTCGTAGTCGCCGGGCTTGAGCTCGATGCCGTCACCAGCGGAATTGACGTATTGATACTCGTCAATCGTCTGCCCTTTGAGCGTACGCCCCACGATGTGGATGAGCATTTGGCTGTCGCCACGCGCGGTGTCCCACATCGCGCCGTCCTTGACCTCGACCGACACATGTACCGAGCGCGTGCGGCTGAGCGATTGCTCGACAGACATCTCGACCTTGGCGGCGTCTTGACGCTGCTGCTCGACATGGCTCCAAACGCTACCGATTGCCGAGCAGGCGATAACGCCGGCCATGAAGGCGATGAGGATGGGGCCGAGCGGAGAACGGCGGCCCGCGTCTTCCTCACGAGCCAGGTCGGGGCGATGTGTGGGCGCAGGCGCCTGGGCGCCTTGCGCGGGCACGTCGAGAATGCTGAAGGATGCCGTGCTGTCGGGGTCGATGGTGTGACGCGGCTGCGGGATCTTTGCCGGCGAGATGGACATGTCCGCCGGCTCACCGAGTGTGGCCGTGGCATCGGCCTTAGCTTCATCGGCCTCGGCTTGGGCCCAAGCCTGCTCAAAGGTCAGGGGCTCGGCGGCATCGGAGGCGGCATCAGGCTCGACAGCGGCATCGTTGCCGGTCTCGTCCTCGTCGCTCGACACGTCACGCGACGCGGGCTCGTCCCACTCCTCGTCCGGAGCCTCGCCCTCGCTATACCACCATTCAAAGTTATCGATATCCATACGGGGCGCCCCTTAGGCCTCGCAAATAAACACTTGTTAGCCTTATACCCGCAGATGGCGCTGGAGCTCGCACGGAATGCGATAAAGGGACTGCTCCTTTGTCGCATCGAAGTTGCGGTGGAATAGTTCCTGTTTGCACGCCCACTCGAGCTATTTAGGGACTATTTCACCGCAAGTTATTTGAGGGCGACGGGGATTTGGATACAGCAGAAGTCCTCTTGGTGAGACTCGTCGTAGCTCGTGGTGTCCAGGTAGCAAAAATCGAAAGCATTGCCGATGGGCTGGAGCGCGTGCCTGTCCATGCAGGCCACGATGGCGCGGATACCCTCGGGCTCGTACGGCATGCCCCAGCGACTCATGCACAGGTACGTGCCCTCGGGCAGCACCTCGACGCCAATCTCCGCCAGCTCGGCAGGATCGCTCGGCAGTATTTCCTCGGCACCACGCGGCAACACGGCAAAGGAACCGGCACCGGCGATGGGGTCGTCGGAATGCAGCGCCTCGCGACGCAGCATGGCGCCCCAACCGCGCATGGGGCGTGTGCCCGTGAGCGCACGCATGCGCAGAATCGCCCGCATGAGCGTGGGGTGCAGCATCGAGCGGCCACGCTCGATATCGCTCGGGAACTCCTCAAAGACCACGTAGCGGCGCTCGAATTGCTTGAGCTCCGGTTTGCCCTCGCGCTCGCGCCAATAGACCGCCTCGTCGTAAAAACTCAGCCGCTCCTGCACGCTCGCGCGCTCGGCTTTGAGCCCGGCAATCTGCTCGTCGAGCGCCTGCACCCGCGAGCGCAGGTGATCGGTCATCTCTCCAATGTCGAACGTCGAGGTCAGGCGATCGATCTCATCGAGTTCCAGTCCCAAGTCGCGCAGCATGCAGATCAGACGCATGAGCGGGATCTGCGTGGGCGAATAGAAACGGTAGCCTTTTTCGTTAACCACGGCGGGTTTAAACAGACCGATCTTGTCGTAGTAGATGAGCGTTTGGCGCGAAACGTTAAACAAGCTCGCCATCTCGCTAATCGCATACATACCCGTCTGCATAGGTCCTCCCGACACACCCTTTGACACGAAAAGCCCGCCGCCCACAGGGGCAGCGGGCTCAAACACTACTCGTATCCTACCCTAAAGATGCCTATGACCAGCGCTTATAGTTGGCGCACGACACGCCGACGGCCTCGAGTGCCTTGGCGGCGATGTGATGCACCGCCTCATCGAGCGTGGCGGGGCCGTTGTAAAACGTGAGCATGGGCGGCATGAGCATGACACCCGGCACGCGCGCCAGGCGTGCCATGTTGTCGACATGGATCGCACTGAAGGGCGTCTCGCGCACCATAAGCACCAGGCGGCGCTGCTCTTTCATCTGCACATCGGCCGCACGCAGCAACAGGTTTTCGCTGTAGCCGCTCGCGATGCCGGCGAGCGTCTTCATGGAGCAGGGAGCCACGATCATGCCGTCGACCGGATAGGTGCCGCTTGCGATGGCAGCGCCAATGTTCTTGTTGTCGTAGACCACATCGGCATAGCACGCAAACTCGTCGAGCGTCATGCCGAGCTCCTGCTCGATGGTGATCTCTCCCCCGCGCGTGACGACAAGCGCCGACTCAGCGCCGGCCTGGCGCAGGCATTTGAGGCATTCAAGGCCCAGTGCCGCACCGCTGGCGCCAGACACGCCAACGACAATGCGACGGGGACGAACAGAAGACTCAGGCATGACAACTCCTTAACTACTTGGTAGGGCTACTTACTAGAAGGCGAGCTCGGCGGCCCACTTGTCCTTGTCGATCTCCATGAACTGCGAGCGGATGAAGTTCTTCTTGAGGTTAAACGGAACCGTGCAGTCGAAGATGGCCTTGCAGGCGATACCGTGCTCGCGGATCGAAGGATCGAACGCGGGGTCGTTGGACGGATCGAGCACGTGGCAGTGGCAACCGGGGATGGTGATGAGGTCCACGTCGGCCTGGAAGCGCGTGGTCATGGCCCACATCACGTCGCTCATATCGAAGATGTCGACATCCTCGTCGACAAGGATGACGTGCTTGAGCTCGGAGAACGCCGAGAAGGCGAGCATAGCGGCGTTGCGCTGACGGCCCTCGTCATTTTTGCTCGACTTCTTGAACTGCATGATGGCAACGAACTTGCCGCCACCGCAGGGAGCGGCGTGAACGTTGAGCAGGCGGCCCGGGATAGCGGTCTCGACCATCTTGTAGATGGAGGCCTCGGTGGGGATACCGGCCATGGACACGTGCTCGTGCGAAGGGCCGATGCAGCTCTCCATAATGGGGTTGACGCGCGTGGTGACGGCGGTGATCTTGATCACCGGGCAGACCTTGGCGCCACCGGTGTAGCCGGGGAACTCGGGCATGGCGTAGCCGTGGCCGTTGACATCCTCGTTGATGGTCTCGTCGTGCATGAGGTAGCCCTCGAGCACGTACTCGGCATTGGCAATGCACTTCTGCGGAACGGTGACGCAGTCGGCAAGCTCGACGGCGCGGCCGCGCAGGGCGCCGGCGATCTGCAGCTCGTTGAAGCCGAGCGGCGTGGGGGGAGCCTCGAAGCCGCAGCACATGTACACGGCGGGGTCCAGGCCGATGGAGATGGAGATGGGCATATCCTCGCCGCGCTGGCAGTACTCGTCAAAGAACGCACCCAGGTGACGGCTGCCCGGGGTGATCCACATGGCGAGCTTGTCCTTGTCGACGCAGGAGAAGCGGTGGATGGTTACGTCGGACTGGGTGCCATCGGGGCTCGTGCCATAGGCGAGGCCCATGGTGATGTAGGGGCCGCCGTCAACGGGCGTGTTGGTGGGAGCGGGAACGATCTTGCGCAGGTCAAAGCCCTCGTCGGTCGCCTTGTACACGACCTCCTGGCAGTCGACGTGCTTGCCCTCGGCGATCTGCTCGGGGGCGATCAGGTTCTCGAAGCGCTTGCCGATCTCGAGGCCCAGGTGCTCCTCGTCCAGGTCGAGCAGGGCGGCAACGCGCTTGCGGCTGGCAAGCATACCGATGCAGACCTTGGCGTCGTCAAAGCCCTTGACGTTGTTGAAGACCATCGCCGGACCCTCTTTGGTCGGGCGCATGACGGTGCCGCCAGCACCGACGTGACGGTAGACGCCCGAGACCTCGGCATCGGGATCGACCTGGGTGTCGGTCTCGAGCAGCTGGCCCGGCATCTCACGCAAAAAGTCGAGCGCGGAACGCAGGTCGTGGATCTGGGAAGCATCGGTAGTGGACATGGCGTACTCCTTTCGGGAGAGTGTCCGGCGACGGGGTGCCGCCGGACGGGGTAACGTAATGGGGCCGCGGCGCTCACAAATGGAGCGCTCGACCACTCGAAGTTCAAGCGCTTGGCTGCTTACAGCCGGGGCGCTCGACCGCTTACATCAGGCCAAAGAGGTGGAACCAGGCGGCCTCGACCAGCACGACGACAAAGACGACCGCGGTGAGGGGGATGCCCATGCGCATAGCCTCTTTGGAGGTGTAGCCGCCGGCGTCCTTGCCTTCGCCGATAAGGATCGGCAGGTTATGGAACGGCAGGATGTAGTGGATGTTGATAGACGTGAAGACGATGAGCGCCACGGCGAGTGGGCTCACGCTGGAGCCGGCGGCAAAGCTGATAAATGCCGGCACGCACACGCCGAGCACGGCCATGACCGAGCCCATGAACATGTGGATGATCATGGAAAGCGCGGCGACGAGCAGGGCGAACAGGAAGATGTTCTCAGGCACGGAGCTGGGGAGCACGACGTCGGCGATCCAGGCGTTCATGCCGGTGGCACCGCCCACGGAGCCCACGGCCATGGCGGCCGTCAGGAACATGAGGGACTTGATGTCGACAGCGTTCCAGCTGGCGGGAGTGAGGACTTCGCCGATGATGGGCATGGCGAGAGCAACGCCAATGGCCAGGGTGACCCAGCCGATATAGTCGCCCGAGACGGTGAGCCACAGCGCGATGGCGATGACAAGCCACACGATGGTGCGGATCTCCTTGACGGAGAGCTTGCCGAGCGCGGCCTGCTTGGCCACGATCTGCTCGCGATCGTAGACGAGCTCCTTGCTGGGCTTAAAGAGGAAAAGGCCCAGGAACAGGGTGCACAGCAGCGCAACCAGCATAGGCACGCTCATGTACAGGAACCAGTCGACGAAGGACGGGCTCATGCCGCCGGCCTCGGCACTGTACTGCGCAACGAGCGGGTTAAGCGTGGAGTCGCCCGTCAGGAAGAACATGGAACCCGGGGCGGCAGCGGCAAACACGAGGAAGCCGAGCTTGCCCTTGTCGTCGTCACCGTAGCCGGCGGACTCGGCGATGACCGAGACGACGGCGAGGATGAGGAAGGCGCGGGGGAACGGATGCGGGATCAGCAGCGACAGCACAAAGGTGAGCGCGAAGATCGAGATGATGAGCGACTTGGCGTCGCGCACGAACTTGAGCATGAACGCGTAGGCGATGCGCTCGCCCAGGCCCGACTCCTTGACCGCGCTGGCGATGAGGTAGGCGCCGATGACGAGCCACATGGTGGCCTTGGTCCACGAGCTAAACGTGGAGGCGACCGTCGCCGAGATGCTCGCGGCGCCCGTGTCGTCCACGCACACCTTGAACAGGACGAGCAGTGCGCAGTAGAGCAGGCCCACAAAGCCCGGCTGTGCCACGCCGCATGCCCAGAACACCACCGTGGCGAGCGTCAGTGCCAGACAGGTCTGACCGCCGACCGTGAGCTCGACCGTCGAGCTCAGCTCCGCCAAAGGAAGAAACTTCACCAGCACAAAGCCAATTTCGCGCTTGGTGATCTTAAACGCCTTCTTTTCCGCTTCCATCTCCCCACCTTTCTTGTTGGGGGCGCTCCGAATTCGCAGCCATGTTGCCGCTTAAAAAGGGGCGCCCGTTATCGGACACCCCTTACGTTGCGCTGTGTTGCGGCAATACAGTCAAGCGGATTTTTTGGATGAGAAGCGATTCCCTAGACAAAAACCGTCACAACATTCGACGAGATTTTCGCCGAATGTTGTGACGGTTTGGATGTGGCAAAGGGACTGTCTTTTTTACATAGCGAGGGCCGTGCGGATGAATGGGTCGCCGAGGGCCTCGCGGAGCCAGGGGGCCAGCTGCTCGGGGTGACCCTGCAGGTAGCCTTTGAGCTCGGACGGAGCCACGCGACGCACTTCCGAGATCTCCTCTTGGTTGATATGCAGCTCGCCCGGCTCAACATGGGCAAGGTAGACCTCGCACCATTCGCACTCGCAGCGACCGTCGCCGTGGTCCTCGCGGTACACCACGTGTCCGAGGTGCTTGAGCTGATCGGGCTCGCGCGTAATGCCGAGCTCTTCGTTGATGCGGCGCGCCGTGGCGGCCGCGACGTCTTCCCCGGGGAGCGGATGGCCGGCGCAGCTATCGGCCAGCACCCCGCCCCACAGGCGCTTGAGCGGACTGCGGCGACAGAGCAGCAGGCGCGCGTCTTCGCCCCGGCCCTCGACCAAAAGCGTCAGAAATGCCTGATGCAGGATGCCCTCACCAGCATGGGCCTCGATGCGGTCGACGGGGCCAAGCGCCTCGCCGGTCGCAGCATCGACCGCCACGACCTCGGCGCCCGCACCGCCCTCATCCCAGCCGGCGCGCAGAATGCGGGCTGCGGCTTCCTCGAGCGCGGCGATGAGCTCCTTGGTGGTGTCGAGCACGCGCTGCAGGTCGTCACCGCTCGCTTGTTCAACATGAAAACCCGTGCTTGCAACTACCGGCACGCCAAAGCGCGTGGCCAGCGCCGCCGCGATATCGTGCGCCGGGATCTCGTCTCGATGGCACGGAACGGCCAGGATGCTCACCGTTGCCGTACGGCCGGGCTCGGGGCGCGGAATGGCCTGCGCCGTGGCGCCCAGGTGCGCAAACTCCGGCGAGCAGGCGTACACCGCCATGCCTCGCGGCGTCACCGTCAGCTGGGCCTCGAGCGCAAACTTGCCCTCGCCCACTGCAACCTTTGTCGTGTGCATACCCATGGGATCTCCTGCCGCCCGCGATGTACCTGAGACCATCTTCGCCTGTATTGCGACTATACAGGCAAGCCCTCCATGTGACAAAGGGACTGCCCCTTTGTCACATTCTGTTAGAGTTGCAGGAAGTGAATCCCGCTTATTCATGCGACATTGGAGTGACAACCTTGACCGCCGCAACCACGCCTAAAAGTAAGCCAACCGCCGCCGCGCTCTCCCCCGCGCGCACCAAGCTCTGCCTGGCGCTGCTCGTGCTGTTGGGATTCTCGCTCGGCTGCTCCGAGTTCGTGGTCATCGGCATCGAAAGCGACTTGGCAACGGAACTCGGCATATCACTTGCCACTGCGGGCCAGCTCATCAGCGTGTTTGCGCTCGTCTACGCTATCGCCACGCCGGTGCTTGCGCTCAGCACGGGGCGTTTTCGCCGCTACCAGCTGCTCGTGTGCTATAGCGTCGTCTTTGTGCTCGGCAACCTGGTCATGGCGTTGGCTCCCAACTTCCAGGTGCTGTTTATCTCACGCATTGTCCTGGGCTCTGTCTCGGGTGCGCTGCTCGCCGTGGGCGTGACGTACATCCCTGAGCTGCTATCCCCGCAGCAAACCTCACTTGCCATCTCGGTCGTGTACGGCGCGTTTTCCGTGGCGATGGTCTTTGTGACCTCGATTGGCAAGTTTGTGGCCGACACACTCGATTGGCACGTGGCCATGTACGGCACGCTGACCTTTGCCGTTTTGATCTGTAGCGCGCTCGTGGCGTTTATGCCTCGCGCCGGGCAGACCGATGAGCCCGCCACCTTCCGCGAGCAGGCGGGGCTACTACGCGAGCCGAGTATCATCACCGGCATGCTCATCTTCTTGTTTGGCGTGGGCTCGGTCTACGTATTCTACGGCTACGTGACGCCTTATCTGGAGCAGATGCTGGGCATGGATACCGTTCAGGCGAGCACCACACTTATGGCCTATGGCGTGTTCTGCCTGATCTCGAACATCCTGGGCGGATGGATCGATGCGCGTTTTGGCATG
>CABUGR010000011.1 GCA_902491135.1 uncultured Collinsella sp.
TGCCGCGATCGACCGCCTTGCACATGTCATAGATTGTTAAGCACGCAGCACTCGCTCCAGTCAGGGCCTCCATCTCGATACCCGTCTTACCCGTCACGCCGGCCGTAACCAATACATGAAAGCCAACCTGCCCGTCAACGCGCGCCGGCGCCCAGCCCTCGGGCACGTCCTCGGCCGGCGTCCCCGCCGAAGCAATGGGCGCAATGTCGCACTTGCTCTTGGTAATGAGCAACGGATGGCACATGGGGATGATATCGCTCGTGCGTTTGATGGCCATGATGCCCGCCACGCGCGCGCAGGCAAGCACGTCGCCCTTTTTGGCGCGGTCCTGCAGCACCATGGCCTGCGTCTCGGGATGCATGAGGATAGTGCCCTCGGCGATAGCAATGCGATGGCTCTCGGCCTTGTCGGACACGTCGACCATGCGCACCTCGCCCTTGGCGTCCACGTGCGTCAGCTCGTCACGACGGGCGTCGCGGGCGGGCTCGGTGGCAGCGCTGGCAGTCGGCTGTGCGGATGCGTCGGCGTTGCCAGCATTCGCGGCAGCCGTGACTTTGTGGGCAGACATCGCGGCCCCGCGAGCGGCCTTGGTGGCATCGGCGTACCTGCTCTTGGCCATATGATCATCCTCCGATTTGGGACATAAATCGTTGCGTGCCCTCAATTATCGCGTGTTCCTGCGGTTTGTGGGCCACGGCATCGCGCCAAATCGAAAGTACCTGCATATCATCACCACGGCGCAGCGCCTCACGCACCGAATACTCGGCATCGCTGAACAGGCACGGACGCACGTTGCCATCGGCTGTCAGGCGCAGGCGGTTGCAATTCGCACAAAAATGGTTGGACATGGCGCTAATAAAGCCGACCGTTCCTGCCGCACCCGGAAAGTGCCAATAGCGCGCAGGGCCCGCGCCGGCAGGAGCGTCGTTGATGTCGAGCGGTTCGAGCTCGCCCAGCCCCACCGCGGCGGTCCCGGCATTGATGCGCGCCCGCAGCTCGTCGCTCGGAACGGTATCGCTCGCGTCCCACAGCTCGGGATTGAGCGCGGGCGCATGCGGGTCCACAGCGCAATGCGAGCTCGTGTGTTCGTCGCCGATAGGCATGTATTCGATAAAGCGCAGGTGGATGGGGCGGTCGAGCGTGAGCCGCGCGAGGGCCGCCACATCCTGGTTGAGCCGTCGCACAACAACGCAGTTCACCTTAACCGGCTCAAAGCCCCAAGCCAGCGCCGCGTCGATGCCGGCCATGGTCTGCTCGAGTCGACCCAGGCGCGTGATCTTTCCGAACAGCGTAGGGTCGAGTGTGTCGAGCGAGATATTAACGCGGTTAAGCCCGGCATCTTTGAGCTGCGGCGCCAGCTTGGGCAGCAGGGCGCCATTGGTGGTGAGCGAGATGTCCTCAATCTGCGGGATTGCGCGAATGTCGCGAATGAGCGGAATGATGCGGCGGCTGACCAGCGGCTCGCCACCCGTCAGGCGCACGCGGCGAATGCCCTCTCCCGCCACCAAGCGCACAAAGCGGGCGATTTCCTCGGCGCTGAGCAGCTCGTCGTGTGCACGGGGCGCCACTCCATCGGCCGGCATGCAGTAAATGCAGCGGAAATTGCACTTGTCGGTAACGGCAATGCGCAGGTAGTTGATATCGCGGCCAAAGCCGTCATGTTGCACGTGCCCGTCCACGCAGCCCTCCCCTCACGCGGCGTTTTATTCTTCGGAAAACATAATACCCCACGAGAGAATCATGCCGACACCCGTACGACAGGACAGGTCGCTTCGAGCAAAACGGACTTTCCAAGCCCATCCTCAACACAGGCCATCACAACACTCGATGCTTTTCCCGTTTTTGGCAAAAAACGTCGAATGTTGTGATGGTTTGCCTGCCCACGGCACCCCGTAGAAGGACCAAAGCGTCCCTAAAGGTCACCGTCCCAGTGTCGAATCACGAATTCTCGCAGGTCGTTTTGACGTTTCTGGAACGCTTCGCTTCGGTCGCACTTAAGGCCCATAACGAGCGCGATGGCATTCATTGCCCGATGCAATTGCAGTTGATGGGCAAACTGAGTCCCGGTGAGGACGATCATCTTAAAGCCCAGCGCGCTCAGCACGGTCATACGCTCCGCATCCGACGCGCTGCGCTGTTTATCAAGATGGTCCGAGCCGTTGTATTCAATCCCCGTACCGCTCGCAGGCGCATATACGTCGATCTCGAAATACCCGGACTTAGCGAGATATTTGAACTCGCTGGGAACATCAACCCGGTGGTTGAGCTCGATCTTGGCGTATCCCAGCCCTCCCTGGGAACGTTTTGCTACGACCATGATTGCGGTGGCCGTCTCCATGGGCGATCGCGCGCCATCGTGCACGCGCCTGAGCACGGCGGCCGCGCGTATGGCCCCCTGACGAGATCGGTTCTCATTGCAATAAGCAATCAAATCGGCAACGGTATACCTCTGCCCCATCTCGATATAATCGCCTGTCGACAGATGATTCAAATGGTATCGGGCGCAGATTTCATACCCATATTCCAGCTGCTCGGGCTCACTCATCCACGAACCCGCTTGGACAAAGCACATGGCCTCATCAACCACTAGAAGGCCCTCTGCCATCTCGATAAGATGACCTGGAGGTACCGGCGCTCCAAACACGTGGCACCTAAATCCAGCCGGCGTCGAGCGCTCAAAATCGAAGTTGACGAGCGTATCGATATGATCGAGCTCTTCTCGTGGAATACCAAGCGAGACCAGATAATCGGCAACGATCCCAACTGCCGTTGAAGCCCTCAGTCCCTTGGCATCGAGTCCCAATTTGGGCAGGCTCGCGGTCGGCTCCGCCTCGTTAGCAAGCGAGTCCTCATCGTATAGACTGCTTGCTCGCGAGAGCGGCTCGGACGGGCGCGCCACGTTGTGGTACAGCCAGGCAGTCTTATGGGACAGGACGATCGGCAAGTCCATGAGCCCTCCAATGGAGTCGGATAACCAACCTTATTCCCCTGCCCACGGGTCCGCACACCTTCGTGCGCAAGAAAGCGATTCCACCCGTTCGAGTGGCAGAAAAACCATCACAACATTCGATGCTTTTCCCGTTTTTGGCAAAAAACGTCGAATGTTGTGATGGTTTGAGGCGAGGTGAGGGGCACGGAAAGGTCAAAGCATCATGCTCGAACGGGTTAATCCAGCTCTTTTAAGCCATGTGCCAGCTGCCAGTACTCGCCGTGCTGGGCGAGCAACTCTTCGTGCGTGCCGCGCTCGATAATGCGGCCGTGTTCGAGGACCATGATGGCATCGGCGTCGCGGACGGTGGACAGGCGGTGCGCGATCATAAACGTGGTGCGTCCGCGCATGATGCGGTCCATACCGCGCTCGATGAGCTTTTCGGTACGCGTGTCGATACTCGAAGTGGCCTCGTCCAGGATGAGCACCGGCGGATCGGCGACGGCCACGCGCGCAATGGCGAGCAGCTGGCGCTGGCCCTGCGACAGGTTGGCGCCGTCGGCCGTGACCGGCGTGTCGTACCCTCTAGGCAGGCGGCGGATAAACGAGTCGGCGCAGGCTGCCTCGGCAGCGGCGCGCACCTCCTCGTCGGTCGCGTCGAGCTCGCCAAAGCGGATGTTCTGCGCAATGGTGCCGCTAAACAGGTGCGTGTCCTGCAGCACAATGCCGAGCGACCCGCGCAGGCTGGCCTTGGCAATGTGCTTGACGTCGATGCCGTCGTACGTGATCTCGCCGTCATCGACTTCGTAGAAGCGGTTGATGAGGTTAGTGATGGTCGTCTTTCCGGCGCCCGTCGAGCCCACAAACGCGATCTTTTGCCCCGGCTTGGCAAACAGGTTGAGGTCCGTGAGCACGCGCGCACCTGGCACGTAGGAAAAATCCACGGCATGGAAGCGCACGTCGCCGGCAAGCGGGACCAAGCCGCACGTGAGCTCGGTGCCGTCGGCAGCCACCGCGCGGCCCGACTCATCGACGGCTGCCACGTCATGCAGATGCCCGTAGACGCCCACGCCCTGGCCCTCGGGAATCTTCCATGCCCACGCGGCGTCGCCCGTCTGCACCAGCTCCACGCAGCCCTCGTCCACCTCGGGTTTAAGGTCCATAGCCGCAAACAGGCGCTCGGCACCGGCCAACGCGTTGAGCAAGAAGTTGCCAAGCTGCGTAAACTGGTTGATGGGCATGGCGGCCTGGCGCACAAAGACCAGGTAGCTTGCAAGTGCGCCCACATCGGCGAGCCCCTTGATGCAGAGCATGCCGCCCGCCACGGCGACGATGGCATAGTTGACGTAGCCAATCACGACGGTCATGGGCACCATGGAGTTGGCATAGCTCACGGCGGCGGTGCCGGTGCGGCGAAGCTCGTCGTTGCGGCAGGTGAAGCCGGCGACATTCGCTGCCTCACGGTTAAAGACCTTGATGACCTTTTGGCCCGAGACCATTTCTTCGATATATCCGTCCAGGTCGCCAAGCGATGCCTGCTGGGCAGCAAAGAAACGCTTAGAGCGCGCGCCCGAGTAGCGCGCATACAGCACAATGGCCGCATCGCACACGAGTGTGATAATCGTGAGCTGCCAGTTAAGGATGATGAGCATAGCCGTGGTGCCCACAACCTGAATGGCGGCCTGAATCACGTTGGCAAAGCTGTTGTTAAGCGCCTCGGAGACGGTGTCGACGTCGTTGGTGAAAAAACTCATGATGTCGCCCGAGCGCGTGCTGTCAAAATAACTGAGCGGCAGCGTCTGGATGTGCGCGAACAGGTCGCGGCGAATATCGGACACCACGTGTTGGGCCGCGCGCACCATGATCTGTGAGTAGCCCAGGGCCGAAAGCACGCCCGCGGCGTAGATGATCGCCGTCAGGATGACCTGCTTGGCGAGCAGTTCCTCCCCGCCCGTGGCCAAACCGTTAACGATGGGGCGCACCATGTAGGTGCCGGCGAGGCTCGCGATGGCGGCAACGGAGGCGAGCACGCCCACCGCGAGCAACGAGAACTTGGCATGCCCCATGTAGGAGAGCAAGCGGCGCACAGTGCGCTTGAGGTCGGCCGGGCGTGCTTGGGCTGCGGTCTTAGGCACGGCGCTCACCCCCTTCCAAGGGTGATCCGCATGCGACGGAGGAAAACGGACCATTCGCGCAGCCATCGTCGCTGCCGTCGCCGGCGTCCGCGTTCCCCGCAAACTCCATCTGCGAGGCGTAAATCTCCTGGTAGATGTTGTCTCCCGCCAGCAGTTCCTCGTGCGTGCCCACGCCGTGGACACGACCGTCGTCCAGCACCACAATGCGATCGGCATCCATGACGCTCGCGATACGCTGGGCGATGATGAGCACGGTCGTATCGGAAATCCGGGCGATGTGCTCGCGAATCTTAGCGTCGGTCGCCATATCGACCGCGCTGGTGGAGTCGTCAAAAATGAGCACGCGCGGATGCTTGAGCAGCGTGCGCGCGATGCACAGGCGTTGCTTCTGGCCACCCGAAACACCGGCGCCACCTTGCCCCAACTCGCCGTCCAGCCCGCCGATGCGATCAAGGAACTCGTCCACGCACGCTGCGCGGCAAGCCGCGAGGAGCTCATCGTCCGACGCCTGCGGATTGCCCCACTGCAGGTTCTCGCGCACGGTACCCGTAAACAGCACATTCTTTTGCAGCACAATGCCCACGGCGTCGCGTAGAGTCGCGAGGTCGTAGTCGCGCACGTCGCGTCCGCCCACAAGCACGGCGCCTTCGGTGGCGTCGTACAGGCGCGCAATCAGCTGCACAAGCGAGCTCTTGCCCGAACCCGTGCCGCCGAGGATGCCCACCGTCGAGCCGCTCTCGATGCGAAGGTCGATATGCTCGAGCACATCCTCGGCTGCATCCGCGCGGTATTTAAAGGAAACATCGCGAAACTCGATACTGCCGTCCGCTGGCGCCGCAATCGCGAGGTCTCCCGCGGGGTTGGCGATAAAGGGCTCCTCATCGAGCACCTCTGCGATACGGCCCACACTCGTAAGAGCGCGCGTGAGCAGCAAAAACACGTTGGAAATCATCATGAGCGAATTCATGATCAGCAGCACGTAGCTCATAAAGCCCGTGAGCGAGCCCACGCCCAGCTTGCCGGCGAGAATCATGTGGCCACCAATCCACAGGATGGAGAGCGCAGCCACGTACATCGACAGCTGAAACACCGGCAGGTTGAGCACCGCGCTGCCAAAGGTCTTTGTCGCAGTGCGCGCGAGCTCGGTATTGACGGTGTCGAACTTGGCCTCCTCGTGCTCGGTACGAACGTAGGCCTTGACGGCACGCACGGCGGTGAGGTCTTCCTGTACCACGCCGTTGAGGTGGTCCATCGAGGTCTGGAGTTGGCGGTAGAGCGGACTGACGCGATAGGTGATGACGCCCAGTACGATTGCCAGCACGGGCAAGATGATCGCAAAGACGGTGGCGAGCGGGCGCGACAGCATCAGCGCGTAGATAAGGCCGACGATAAGCGTCACCGGGCCGCGCACCATAGGGCGAAAGCCGTTGCCCACAGCATTTTGGATAACGGTGATGTCCGTGGTCATGCGGGTGACGAGCGAGCTGGCGTCGTAGTTGTCCAGGTTACCAAAAGCGAGCGTCTGAATCTTTTTGTACTCGGCCTCACGCAGGTTAGCGCCTAGGCCCGAGGCAACGCGGGCGGACGTGCGGGCATAACCCAAGCCCAGTACCAGCGAAAGCGCAGCGCACACCAACATGTACGCGCCCTGCAGCAGCATGTAGTTGATATCACCCGCAGGCACGCCCACATCGATGATGTTGGCCATGATGACCGGGATAAACAGCTCGAGCACCGTCTCGACCGACACAAAGAACACGCCGAGGATGGCATCGCGACGGTATGTCCCTAGATAGGAAAACAGTATTTTGAGATTGCGCACGCAGGTTCAACCCCCATCAAACGTTGTTCGCAAACGCACGTATTATTGCGCGCCGAATAATGGTGTCAAGTATTCCGAAATCGTTTTCTGCAAGGTTAGCGCCGGCGGCGAGTTCTCGTGATGTGTGTCCATATTCACTCGGAATAATGGTGCGCGAGACTTTTTCGCTTCGGCGTCAACACAAACCTTGACTCTACAATCGTTGTAGGGTTTTCACTACACTGGTACGTAAACGAACCCAGCCAGAAAGCCCCGCCCATGGAACACGACCTCACACGCGGCAATGTCCTTAAGACCGTCGCGGTCTTTGCCCTGCCTTATATGCTCTCGTACTTTTTGCAGATGCTCTACGGCATGGCCGACCTGTACATGATGGGGCAGTTTAGCGGCGCCGCCGGCATCACCGCCGTGGGCAATGGCGCGCAGACGTTCTATATGATTACCGTGGCGCTCGTGGGCCTGGCCATGGGCACGACGGTGGTCGTCGGCCACGCCGTGGGTTCACGCCGGTTTGACCGCGCCGAGGCAGCCATCGGCAACACCATCACGCTCTTTATGGGTGTCTCGGTGGTGCTGGCCGCTGTCCTGCTCGCACTGTGCCCGCAGATCGTGGCACTCATTGGCACGCCGGCCGAGGCAGTCGAAGGAACCGCCGCCTACCTGCGTATCTGCTTTGTCGGCATTCCGTTTATCGCCGCGTACAACATCCTTTCGGCCATCTTTCGCGGGCTGGGCGATTCGCGCTCGCCCATGTACGTGATTGGCGTGGCATGCATCATCAACATCGCGCTCGACTTTCTGTTTATCGGACACATGGGGCTCGGCCCCGTGGGCGCGGCGCTCGGCACGGTAACCGCCCAGACGGCCAGCGTTGCCCTCGCGCTCGTGTGGCTTAAGAGCCGCCGCACGAACATCCACGTTAAGCGCAGCGACCTGCGTCCCCAGCCCGAGGTGCTCGGCAGCATTCTTAAGATCGGCGTGCCTGTGGCCGTGCAGGACGGCTGCATCCAGGTGGCGTTTATGTTTATCACCGTCATCGCCAACCATCGAGGGCTCGTCGACGCCGCCGCCGTGGGCCTGGTCGAGAAGATGATCAGCTTTTTGTTCATCGTCCCGAGCTCCATGGGTGCCACCGTCAGCGCACTCACGGCGCAAAATGCCGGCGCGGGCAAGGGCGATCGCGCGCGTCAGGTGCTCAAGGACGCCATGACGATCTCGGTGGTGTACGGCTGCCTGATCACGATACTGATGTGGCTGGTGGCACCGGCGTTTATCGGCTTTTTTGCCAAGGACGCCGCGGTAGTCGCGGCCGGCACCGGCTATATGCGCAGCTATATTTTCGACGCGATTTTTGCCGGCATCCACATTTGCTTTAGCGGCTTTTTCGCTGCATACGGCAAGAGCTACATCGGCTTTGCGCACAACGTGCTGGCCGTGGCGCTCATTCGCGTGCCGGGCGCGTGGCTGCTGTCGAACGCCTATTCCGACACGCTGTTTCCCATGGGCATCGCTTCGCCGTGCGGATCGATTTTGTCGGCGGTCATCTGTGTTGTCGCGTTTACCGTACTCAACCGGCGTGGGGCTTTTAACAAGCTGATGGCGTAGCGGGGCGACGCGAGCCTGGCGCCCCTCCCCTGCTTTTTGCCGAAAGGAGCGGTCCTGTGACCGACATGCCAAGTGAACATACTGAGGGCCTGCTCCGTATTGGCGAGGTGGCGCGCCTGTTTAACCTGAGCGTGGGCACGCTGCGCCATTACGAGCAGATGGGCTTGCTGGACCCGGCGCACATCGATCCGGCGAGTGGGTACCGCTACTACGGATCGCGGCAGCTCTCAACTCTCAACACCATCAGCCACCTGCGTGTTCTCGACTTACCGCTCGCGCAAATCCGTGAGTTTGTGACCACGCGCGACGTGAACCTTATGCAGCGGCAGCTGGCTCAGCAGCAAAAGCTCATCGAGCGCAAGCGACGTGAGCTGGAGCGTGTGTCGCGCAAGATCGATAACCGGCTTGCTCTGCTGCACAATGCCTTGAACATCGAGCTCGATACCATTTGCACAATCGATGCGCCCGAGCTTCGCTGCGCCGTGTTGCGCGAACGCGTCAACCCCACCGATGCCTATGCGCTGGAGTGGCAGATTCGTCAGCTGCAGAAGGGCCAGCACGAGACCTTTGTCTTTCTGGGCAACTTGGGCGTCGGGATTAGCGCCGAGCGCCTCGCAGCCGGCGACTTTGATGGCTACGACGAGGTCTTTTTGCTGCTCGATGACACCGATGATTACGTGGGCGATGTCGAAGTACGTCCCGCCGCGCGGTGTCTGACGGTCAGCTTCCGCGGCACGCACGGTCAGGCGGCCCCGCGCTATGAGCGCTTACTCGATTACATGCACGAGCGCGACCTGTCCCCCGCCGGTCCCTCGCGCGAAATCGCCCTCATCGACGACATCATCAGCGACGACCCAGGGGCGTATGTGACGAGGATCGCGATACCGGTCCGCTAATCACTACCATTTATCGAGCAATTCCATCCATTTACCTTAATCCGAATTAGATTGTATTATGTAGCAAATAAAATGACAGCATATTGCCCCCCATAGGCAGGAGACATTATGCCCAGAGTTCAATCACGTCGCTCGTTTCTTCTCGGCCTAGCCTCGATCATCGGCTTATCCGCGTCACGCCCAACAAGAGTATTCGCTGCCGACTCAAACTCATCCGTCGCTTTTACATCAGACCTAGCACAAGACTACGCGCTTTCCCTGTTGCCCATCGTCGACGGATCCGCGAACTTAGAGATCGAGCAAATCGTTCCCGTATGCCAACAAATCGGCCTTATCTGTGGCTATGAAATCAGTGTCACAAGGGAAGGAAGCCCTTACGGTTATTTAATACTTGACGCATCATATCCTGGGCTTCTGAAGGAGATAACCCTCGGCGATACCATTCTTCCGATTTCAGCTTCTCTATCAAACGCCATTTCAACTTATTCCGGCCAACAGGCCACAAACCCAACCGTACTAATTTCGTACAACGATATTGAATATGGAACTTTGGTGCCAGGAACTAGAGACTGTGTAACCAACTATAACAATATACGGTCTGTCCCGATTGTCACCGAAAAGGGTATAGCACCTCAAAGCAATAACCCAACTTCATGGAATGCAGTCATTATCAATGAAGATGACTTGATGTTGCATTTCCAAATAGACGATTTAAACGGAATACCGTTCCGAGGAGTCTCGGAATCATTAGTTGAAGCCCGCACTAATAAGTATGCATGCGTCGTTTCTGCCTTGTACGCTGTATCAATGCATTACGGTCTCACCAGTTCAAACGCTAATCAATTTAATCCCGATTATTATAAAGAAATATGGAACGTCACTGGCACAACAACGTATAAGACCAATGATCAGGGCGTCGAGTACGGAAGCACGATCATCCCAGATGGAATTGTTCCGTTTAAAAGTCTTGCCGCTCAAAAGGGTAGAGCACTTAATACTCAATTTTTCGGTTATCAGCCTCAATTCGCTCAGTACAGAGCAACTATCGATCAAGGGAATATCGGCTTGTATCATATGTGGATCAACAGCCGAAACAGTGAAGGATCCGTCGAGCTATCAGGTCATACAGTCACGGTAACTGGCTATTTTACTGGGCATAATGGAAGCTCTGGCATCGAACTGCAGTGGCTCGAAGTATTCGACGGATGGAACACTTATCCCCGAGCGATTAACTATGCAACGCCCAATATGGTCAAATTGAACGGAACAGTCTTTTGGTAGACCGGATGGCACCATCAAAATGCTATGGCACCACGGCCTTTGCCCTGGTTACGATATTGGTGATTTTCGCTATGTTTGCATCCGTTTCTTCATGCACAGATAGAGCCCGCTATAGCGGAGGAGATGATTACCTTGTCTTTGGAGCCGGCAGCGTTCATTCTATTGAGGGAACGGAACTCGTAATCCAAACAGACAACAGTCCCCGCTACACCGACGCTGGAAAGCAAACCCGGATTACATTCCCCTCATCTGGCCGAATCAAAGACAAGCTTTCCCAAATCAAGTTGGGACAAGAGTTTCCTACTCACGCTTTGAGTCGGTAGACGCATCTGGATCATACGAGGGAAACGATATCGAAATTGAACAGGCAAACACTATAAGGAGATGTTGAGGAACTGAGCCTCTGCGCAGCTCCTCAACAAATCATTATGCCTCCGGGACCCTACCCGTCGCCAAAATCTGTTCAAGTGCCGCCTCATCCAACACGGGCACACCCAGCTGCTCGGCCTTGGTGAGCTTGGAGCCCGCTTTGGGGCCGGTGACCAGGTAGCTCGTCTTCTTTGAAACACTGCCCGAAACCTTGGCGCCGAGTACCTTGAGCGCCGCACCCGCCTCGTCGCGGGTGCGGTTGACGAGCGTGCCGGTGAGCACGAAGGTCAGACCCGCGAGCGGTTGTGCATCGGCGAGCTCGCCCGCCACGCCCGCGTCGGCTGCGGCTTGTGCATGCGCGGCGCCCAAGTCGACCTCGAGCGACAGGCCCGCCTGGCGCAGGCGCTCCAGCACGGCAAGGTTCTCGGGCACGGCCAGGAACTGCTTGACGCTCGCCGCAATCTTAGGACCGATGCCCTCGCACTCGGCGATGTCCTCTTCACTCGCCAAGACGAGCTTGTCAATCGACAGGAATCGCTCGGCGATGACCTCGCCCACGCTCTTGCCCACGTGGCGGATGCCCAGGGCAAACAGCACGCGACCGAGCGGCTGGCTCTTGGACTTGTTGAGCTCGGCGATGATTTTCTCGGCCGTCTTGAGGCCTACCGGAATGGGGTCACCCTTCTTGACGCCCTTTTTGCTGTTGGAGCTGGCATAGGTGCGCCCCGTGTCCAGGCCTGCGATGTCATCGATCGTGAGCTGGTAGAAGTCCGCGACATCGTGGATCAGGCCGGCGGCGATCATCTTGTCGACGATTTCGTCGCCCAGGCCGTCGACGTCCATGCAGCCGCGACTCACCCAGTGGAGCAGGCGCTCCTTGAGCTGCGCGGGGCAGTCGATGGACACGCAGCGGTAGGCGACCTCGCCATCCTCGTGGACAACGGGGCTGCCGCACACGGGGCAGACCTCGGGCATGTGCCAGTCGACCGAACCGACCGGGCGCTTATCGAGCACCGGGCCAACGACCTCGGGGATTACGTCGCCTGCCTTGTGCACGATGATAGTGTCGCCCTCGCGCACGTTTTTGCGACGGATCTCATCGATGTTATGCAGCGTGGCGCGCGCGATGGTGGAGCCGGCGACCGTCACCGGGTCGAACTCGGCGACCGGCGTGAGTACACCGGTGCGGCCCACCTGAAT